>NZ_BAABFR010000014.1:0-75440 GCF_039541155.1 Tsukamurella soli | reverse complement strand
GTCGGCGCGCTCGGCGCGGTGTGGGCGGGGACCGCGGGAACGTTGGTCGCGCCTACCGGCGCTGCGCGGCGGGCCGACGGTGCCGGTGCCGGCACGGAGGGCGCCGACGGTGCCGTCGCCCCGAGGCTGCCGGAGGACTTCGACTTCTTCGCGGGGATTCCGTTCGAGCTGCGCAATCGCGACGGTTCGCTGCCCGGCTCCAACGACTTCGACCGGCATCCGTCGCCCGAGCACCCGATCCCCGTCGTCCTGGTGCACGGGACGGGCGGTGGCCGCCAGACCAACTGGGGCGCCTACGTCCCGCTCCTGCACAACGCCGGATTCAGCGTGTTCGCCCTGACCTACGGCGCACCACGCGGCGCGCGCTGGCCGCTCGACCAGATCGGCGGTATGCGCCCGATCGAAGAGAGCGCCGTCGAGCTCGGTGCCTTCATCGACCGGGTGCTGGCCGCGACGGGCGCGGAGCAGGTCGACATCGTCGGGCACTCGCAGGGCACCCTCGTCCCCGCCTACTACGCGAAGGTCCTCGGCGGCGGCGCCAAGATCCGGCGCTACATCTCACTCGCGCCGATGTGGCGGGGAACGGGTGGCGACCTGGGCCGAATGGCGCTGGCGGTCGCCGGGCGACTCGGACTGAGCCAGACGTTCATCCCCGGCTTCCACTCCCTCGGCGAGATGCTGCCGGGCTCGACCGTCCTGCAGCAGATCTGGGCGGGCGGGACGCCGTACCTCGAGGGCATCGAGTACTGGAACATCTCGACGCGCTACGACGAGCTCGTGATTCCGTACACGAGTGGACAGGTGCCGGGCCCGCCCGGCATCGAGGTGCACAACATCGTGGTGCAGGACACCTGCGGCGTCGATCTCTCCGACCACCTCGCGATCTGCGGCTCGCGCCGCGCCGCGTACATGGTGCTCAACGCGCTGGACCCGGAGCACCCCCGCGTCGTCCCCTGCTACCCGGTCGTCCCCTTCACCGGCGACTGAGATCATCGGCGCACGGGATTCGTCGGCGGACGGGTCACCGCACCGTCGGCGCGCCCGTCCCCGTCGGTGTCGAACACGACGGTGTCCAGCGTCCCGTCACCGTCGACGTCGGCGTACACCTGCCGCGCCCCCGGCTCGTCGGGGTTGGTGCTCACGCCGGACCACACGAGGTCTCCCGCGACCACATCGTCCGGTTGTGTCCCGGTCCCACCCGCGTTCCCGTCGAAGTCGACGGTGTCGCGCACCCGTACCGCGAGCTCGCCGCCCCCGTCCGCGGGGTTGCCTGCCCGGCCACCCGTCTCGGTGCCCGAGCCCCGGCTCGCGGCCCGGTGCACGTCCCCCACGGGGTCGGGGACGTGTGCGGGCGCCTCCTGCGCGAGTGCCCACACGCCGGTGCCGTCGTCAGCGAAGAAGGCGTCCAGCCGGCCGTCGTCGTCGAGGTCCAGCGCGGACAGGTCGGCGCGCCCGTCACCGTCGAAGTCGAGCATCGCGTCGTCGGCGCGCCCGTCACCGTCGAAGTCCAGCCGCACCAGTCCCGCGGACGCCGCCGACCGCCAGGTGTGCACAGCGCCGTCGCCCAGCCCGAACCAGTACTCGAGTAGATCAGCCCCCATACCTATTGGACGCACCAGCCCGCCGATCGGTTCCCCGGGCGTAGCACGCCAGGACCGCCCCGATCGCCACGGTGTACAGCACCGCACCGACCACCAGCAGCGGACGGGACCCGCCGTCGTGCGGCACCACCAGCGCTGCGATCGCCATGGCGGCCACGTAGGTGGTGTTGAACAGCGCGTCCTGGAACGCGAACACCTGCCCGCGACGCTCGTCGGGGACGTCGGTCTGCATCGCCGCGTCACCGCTCAGCTTGACCACCTGCCCGAACAGGCCCAACACCCCTGCTGCGGCCACGATCACCGGAAACGAGATGGTGAGCATCGTCAGCTCCGCAGCGATGTTCACCGCCAGCGCCGCCACGAGGGTCGTGCGGCGACCCACCGCGGCGACCGAGACCGGTGTCACCACGGCCGCGAGCAGCATGCCCACGCCCGTCGCACCCGCCACCGCGCTGAACCCGGTCAGCCCCAGGGAACCGTCGGAGAAGCGGTACCGCGCCAGCAGGAGCAGCATCAGCGTGTTGAAGCCGAACACCATCCGGTGAGCGCCCACGCCCGACAGCGCCGCGGCCACCGTCGGCGCCCGCCACACCGCGAGCGCGCCGTGCGCAAGCCCCGTCGCGATGGCTCGGAGCGGACCGGGATGGTGCGGATCCTCGAGCGGCAGTTCGACGGTTCCGTCGTCCTCGACGTGGTCGGGGCCTAGGACGCGCCGCGGGAACCGTGCCGCCACTCCCGCACCCACGAGTGCCGTCACCGCGGCGACGACCATCGTCGCGCCGCTTCCGACGTTGCCCGCCCCGAACACCTCCCGCAGCAGCACCGCCGTCCCGGCGCCGACCGCGGTCGCGGCGGAACCCGCAGTGGTCGTCACGGCGTTCATCGCGACCACCTGTTCGCGCTCCACGACGTGCGGGAGAGCCGCGCTGAGGCCGGACGCGACGAACCTGGACGCCCCGCCCACCGCGAGCGCGGCGACCAGCATGGCCGTCTCGGTGCCGCCCAGCCCCACCACCACGGCGGTGATCAGGATGAGGACGGCGCGCAGGCAGTTGGCGCCGATGAATACCTGGCGGCGGTCCCACCGGTCCAGCAGCGCGCCGGCGAACGGGCCCACCAGCGAGTACGGCAGTAGCAGCACCGCCAGGCCGGCGGCGATCGCGGAGCCGGTCGTCGCGCGCTCGGGGTTGAAGATGATCGCCGTGCCCAGGGCGGCCTGGAACAACCCGTCCGTGAACTGGCTGGCGAGTCGGACGCCCAGCAGACGCAGCAGGTTGGGGACGTCACGGAACTGCCGCCACGTGGCCTTCCGCTCCGGCGGGCGGACGGGCGGCGAAGTCACAGTTGAAGCCTACGCACCCCGGCCCCGGTACTCCGCAGCCCCCGTATCGGGCCCACGACAGTGGCCGTCGCGTGCGATGATTGACACGTGGGTCGTGATCAGTCTGACGAATTCCCCTCCTCCGCCGGTACCAGGGTGCAGGCCGGAACCGTCCTGGTCTCCGCACCCACGCTGGTCGAGCCGACGTTCCGACGGTCGGTGGTGTTCATGATCGAGCACAACGACTCGGGCAGTCTCGGCGTGGTGCTCAATCGTCCCAGCGAGTCGTCGGTGCAGAGCGTGCTCCCCCGCTGGCACGACCTCGCGGCGAAGCCCAAGGCCGTGTTCGTGGGCGGCCCGGTCAACCAGACCGCGGCGCTGTGTCTCGGCGTGGTGAAGGCGGGGCTCGACGTGGGCGGCATCGCCGGTCTGCAGCCGGTGGCCGGCCGCGTGGTCCTGGTCGACCTGGACGCCGACGCGGACATGATGGACGAGTTGCTCGACGGTGTGCGGATCTTCGCGGGGTACAGCGGCTGGGGCATGGGGCAGCTCGAGGACGAGCTGGCCCGCGACGACTGGATCACGTGCGCCTCGCACCACGCCGACGTGCTGGTGCCACCGCGGGTCGACCTGTGGGGCCGCGTGCTGCGCCGGCAGCCGATGCCGGTGGCGTTGCTCGCTACGCACCCGCTGGATCTCTCGCTGAACTGACCAGGCTGGCCATCGCTCCAGATCGTCCAATAGGTTAGCCTCTCCTAAAGCGGACAGGCCGCTTGCGTCTGCGCTTCGAGCGCGGGGTTACCGAGGAGCACAGCGAAGTGAAATCCAGACTGATCAGGTTGACGGCGGGCGTGGCCGCGGTGGCTCTGGTGGCCTCCGCCTGCGGTTCCAGCGACTCGGCCGGCTCCTCTGCCGCGTCGGCGACCGTGACGGTCTCGCAGGCCAACGGCACCACCGAGTTCCCCGTCGGCGCCAAGCGCATCGTGGCGGCGGGCTACTCCATCGACAACCTGCTGGCGTTGGGCATCAAGCCGGTGGCGGTGGTGCAGTACGGGCAGGCGATCCCCACTCCGTGGGAGGCCGGCAAGCTCGATGGCGTGCCGGTCATCAAGGCGACAGACGGCAAGACGCTGCCGGTGGAGCGGATCGCCGCGTACAAGCCGGACCTGTTCGTCGGTGACGCCTACATCGTCAGCAAGAGCAACTTCCAGGCGCTCAGCCCGGTCACCAAGGTGCTCGGCGGACTGTCGGACGAGGGCGACGGCGCCGGGTGGAAGGCCCAGCTCACCGCGCTCGGCAAGGTCCTCGGGATGGAGGACAAGGCCCGGGAGGTCATCGCCGCGGACAGGAAGAACGTCGCAGACTTCGCTGCGAAGTACCCGGGCCTGCGGGGCAAGACGGCGCTCGTCGCCCAGTACACCGCATCCAGCGGACAGATCAACCTCGTCGCCGATCCCAGGGACTCCGCCAATCAGCTCTTCACCGAGCTCGGCATGAACGTCCCCAAGGCGATCCGCAGCAACCCAGCGTTCGACTCGGGCACCGAGGGCGGTGGCCGCGGCTACGTCTCGCTCGAGCTGTTACCGACCATCGCGGCGAACTTCATGGCGATCTACCCGAACGGCGCGACCGCTGCAGATCTCGCGAAGCTCCCCGGCTATGCAGACCTGCCGCAGGTGAAGGCCGGGGCGACGGTGGTCACCGACCTGCCGACCATCATGTCGCTGAACATGCCCAGCTCCGTGAGCCGGGCATGGGTCCTCGCCAAGATCGGCCCCCAGCTGAAGATCGCCGCCGAGCAGCCGGCGGTGGCCTAGCCGGCGCAGCCGAAGCGGGCCCGACGGTGCCGGGCACCGTCGGGCCCGGCGTATGACGCGGTCGGGCCCTGCGTCAGACCGGGTTCTGCTCGATGTGCGCCGGCAACTCCCGCGCGTACCGCCCCGCGATCCAGGCGCACATCATCAGCTGCACCTGGTGGAACACCATCAGCGGCAGCACGATCAGCCCGACCGGTTGTCCGGCGAACAGCACCGCGGCCATCGGTAGGCCGGTGGCCAGTGACTTCTTCGTTCCGCAGAACTGGATGGCGATGGAGTCGCCGCGGTCGAAGCCCAACCGGTGCGC
Source organism: Tsukamurella soli (assembly GCF_039541155.1). NCBI lineage: Bacteria > Bacillati > Actinomycetota > Actinomycetes > Mycobacteriales > Tsukamurellaceae > Tsukamurella > Tsukamurella soli. Next base: position 70,394 of record NZ_BAABFR010000014.1, on the reverse strand, counting down.
CACGAACAGGGTCAGCCACAGCATCAGCGAGACCAGTACCACCGCCAGGATCACGAGCTCCAGGATCGACAGCCACGAGACGGTGTGCCAGATGCCCTCGCGCACACCCGCCGAGAACGCGGAATACACCACCAGCACGATCGAGCTGCGGTCCACGTACTTCAGAGCTCCGCCGTGCCGTGTGATCCAGTCGCCCACCCAGGGCCGGGCCAGCTGGCCCACCACGAACGGCAGCAGCAGCTGCAGCAGCAGGTCCACGACGGCGGAGCCGTGGAACGACACCTCCCCCGATGACGACATCAGCGCGAACACCAGTAGCGGCGTCACGAACACACCCAGCAGATTCGACGCCGACGCGCTCACGATCGCACCCGGCACGTTGCCGCCGGCGATCGAGGTGAATGCGATCGAGCTCTGCACTGTCGACGGCACCACGCACAGGAACAGCACCCCCGCGTACAGGCTCTTGTCGAACACGGCGCTCGGCAGGAACCGGATGGCCTCCCCCACCAGCGGGAACAACACGAAGGTGAAGGCCAGGATGGTCAGGTGCAGCCGCCAGTGCGCGAGCCCGGCGAGCGCCTCACGCGGGTGGATCCGCGCGCCGTACAGGAAGAACAGCAGGGCGATCGCCACCGTCACCAGGTCGTCGACCCACCGCACCGCCGGGCCCTTCGCCGGGACCAGCGTGGCGACCAGCACAGTGATCAGGATCGCGAGGATGAACCCGTCGATCTTGAGACGGGCGAGCAGTCCCTTCATCGGCGTCTCAGCGGGCGGGCGGTAGGTCGTCGGCGGGGGCGTGCGAGGTGCACAGCCCGGCCAGTGCGCACGAACCGCAGCCGCCGGACACGCCACAGGCGTCAGCGGGGTCGCCGTCCGGGTCCGACGGTGCCGGGGCGGGCCCGGCGGTGACCTGCCCGGTCTGGATGCGCGCCTGGATGGATGCCGCGCGCGCCCCCTGCAGGGCGCCGAACCCGGCGAGCAACATACCGACCACCAGCGTCCCACCGAAGTACGCGTAGCCCCACGGCGCACCGAACGTCGCGGTCGACCAGGCACCGACGGCGAGGATCCCACCCGCGACGATCAGCGCGGGTCCGGCCACCCGGTTCGCGGTCCGCCACAGCACCTCGTCGCTGAGCGTCTGCTCGTTGCGGACGCCGACCCAGCGGTTGCGGCGCAGCCTGCCGGCGAGGCCCACGACGCCGACGGTGAGGGCGGCGATCGCGGCCACCGCGAGGAGCACTACCAGCACAAACACTCCTCCACTATAGGTTTCGGCCGGTTTCGTTCCTGCCGCGGGCACGCTTTACGCTGGTAGGCGTGACTGCGACCGACGAGACCGCCACCCCCTCCGGCCCGAGGTTCCGCTACTCGGCGGAGCTCGCGGGCTCCCTCGAGCAGCGGTGGCGGAAGGAATGGCTCAGCCGGGGGGTCTTCAACGCGAACAACCCCGTCGGCGAGCTGGCCGGTGAGCTGCCGGCGGACAAGCTGTTCATCCAGGACATGTTCCCGTACCCGTCGGGCGCGGGTCTGCACGTGGGCCACCCGCTCGGCTTCATCGCGACCGACGTGTACGGCCGGTATCACCGGATGAACGGCGCGAACGTACTGCACACGATGGGCTTCGACGCCTTCGGTCTGCCCGCCGAGCAGTACGCGGTGCAGACCGGTACACATCCGCGGATCACCACCGAGGCCAACATCGAGCGATACCTCGACCAGATCAGCAAGCTGGGTCTGGCGCACGACGAGCGCCGCCGCGTCTCCACCACCGATCCGGAGTTCTACCACTGGACGCAGTGGATCTTTCTGCAGATCTTCGGCGCCTGGTACGACACCGCCCAGGACCGCGCTCGACCCGTGTCCGAGCTGGAGGCCGAGTTCGACTCGGGGGCACGGACACTCGACGACGGCCGGGTGTGGGCACAGCTGTCGGCCGCCGAGCGCGGTCGCGTGATCGACTCGCACCGCCTGGTGTACCAGAGCGATTCGCTGGTCAACTGGTGCCCCGGCCTGGGTACGGTGCTGGCCAACGAGGAGGTCACGGCCGACGGCCGCAGCGAGCGCGGCAACTTCCCCGTCTTCCGGAAGCAGCTGCGGCAGTGGATGATGCGGATCACGGCATACTCCGACCGGCTGATCGACGACCTCGAGCATCTGGATTGGCCCGAGAAGGTCAAGGCCATGCAGCGCAACTGGATCGGGCGCAGCAACGGCGCACGGGTGCGGTTCGCCGCTCACGACCGTGCGGGGGCGGCGCGCGACATCGAGGTCTTCACCACCCGGCCCGACACCCTGTTCGGCGCCACCTACATGGTGCTCTCCCCCGAGCACCCGCTGGTCGACGAACTCGTCGCCGACGCCTGGCCGGCCGACACCGATCAGCGCTGGACCGGCGGCGCCGCCGACCCCGTCGGGGCCGTCGCGGCCTACCGGGCGTCGATCGCCGCGAAGAGCGACCTCGAGCGCCAGGAGAACAAGGAGAAGACGGGCGTCTTCCTGGGCACCACCGCCGTCAACCCGGTGAACGGTACGGCGGTACCGATCTTCATCGGCGACTACGTGCTCATGGGCTATGGAACCGGCGCCATCATGGCCGTGCCCGCGCACGACACCCGCGACTACGAGTTCGCCACCGAGTTCGGACTGCCGATCGTCGAGGTCATCGGCAGCGACGGCGGTGTCGCCGATGCCGCGTACACCGGCGACGGCCCGCTGGTGAACTCGGCCAACGACGAGATCGACCTGGCCGGCCTCACCATCGCGGACGCCAAGAACGCGGTCATCGCCTACCTGGAGAAGCTCGGCGCCGGCCACGGCACCGTCCAGTTCAAGCTGCGCGACTGGCTGTTCGCGCGGCAGCGGTACTGGGGCGAGCCCTTCCCCATCGCGTACGACGGTGACGGTGCCCCCCACGCACTGCCGGAAACGCTTCTGCCCGTGCTTCTTCCGGAGGTCGATGACTACGCGCCGGTCTCGTTCGACCCGGACGATTCCGCCAGCGAGCCGTCTCCCCCGTTGGCGAAGGCGTCCGACTGGATGCATGTCGACCTGGATCTGGGCGACGGCCTGAAGGACTACACTCGCGACGCCAACGTCATGCCGCAGTGGGCGGGTAGCTCCTGGTACCAGCTGCGCTACATCGACCCCACCAACCCGGATGCGTTCTGCGACAGGCGGAACGAGGCGTACTGGATGGGGCCGCGGCCCGAGCTGCACGGCCCGGCCGACCCGGGCGGGCTGGACCTGTACGTGGGCGGCGTCGAGCACGCGGTGCTGCACCTGCTGTACTCGCGGTTCTGGCACAAGGTGCTGTTCGACCTCGGATACGTGACCTCCCGCGAACCGTACCGCCGCCTGTACAACCAGGGCATGATCCAGGCCCACGCGTACACCGACGCCCGCGGCGTGTACGTGCCGGCCGAGGAGGTCGTCGAGCGCGACGGGAAGTACTTCTACGGCGCCGCCGAGGTCGCCCGCGAGTACGGCAAGATGGGCAAGTCCTTGAAGAACTCCGTTGCGCCGGACGACATCTGCCGCGACTACGGCGCAGACACCCTGCGCGTGTACGAGATGTCGATGGGCCCCCTCGACCAGGATCGCGCCTGGGCCACCAAGGACGTCGTGGGCGCCCAGCGGTTCCTGCAGCGGGCCTGGCGCGCGGTGATCGACGAGGAGACCGGCGAGCTGCGGGTCACCGACGACGTCCCGGCGGACGAGAGTCAGCGGCTGCTGAACAAGGTGATCGCCGGTGTGCGCGAGGACTATTCGGGGCTGCGCGACAACACCGCGATCGCGAAGCTGATCGAGCTCACCAACCACCTCACCAAGAACTACCCCGACGGTGCCCCGCGCGCCCTGGCCGAGCCGCTCGTCCTGATGCTCGCCCCGGTCGCTCCGCACATCGCCGAGGAGCTGTGGGAGCGCCTGGGCCACAGCGAGTCCCTCGCGCACGGCCCGTTCCCGGTGGCCGACGAGTCGTGGCTGGTCGAGGACACCGTCGAGATCCCCGTCCAGGTGAAGGGCAAGGTGCGCAGCCGCATCACCGTTGGCGCGGACGCCTCCAGCGCCGCGATCGAGGCCGCCGCACTCGCCGACCCCAAGATCGCGGCCTTGCTCGACGGTGCTCCGAAGAAGGTCATCGTCGTACCGGGCAAGATGGTGAATATCGTTCCCTGAGATTGTCTTTCGTAATGGGAATGCCGACATGCCGCCGTCCGTTGAGGAGATCTCATCGCCGGGTGGAACCCCGACGAGACCTACCGGCTCACCGGGGCCCGACGCCTCGCTAGGCGGCGGCGTCGGCGCTTCTACGGGTGGTGGTGGTCTGATTCTGGCGCCATCTCCAGGCGGTGCGGATGACGTCGGTGGCGTAGGGGAGGTCGAGTTTTCCGGGGTTGGTGGGTGTGACGGCGCAGGTGGGGATGTGGTCCCAGGGTGCCCAGTCTGCGGGTGCTTCGGGGATGGGGGCCTGTTGGAGGGGTTGGCCGTCGGTTCCGTGGAACGCGAATCGTTGCCGGCCGAGCGGGGTGATGGAGAAGACCTGTTGGTGCAGTTGTCGGTGGTGTTGGCTGCAGAGCAGGATGAGGTGGTGGGGGTGCGGCGTCGGCGACCCCAGTGCAGGACGGCGCCGAGTCGGGTGCCGCCGATCTGTATGCCGCCGTCGTTCACGTGCTGGTCGGTGTCGGCTGGCGTGGGGGCGTGGCCGACGAGGCGGAGGGCGGCGCCGCAGGCGGTTTCGGCGCGTTCGGCGGGATGTAGCTGGGGGCCGTCGTCGAGGGTGGCGGTGCCGGTGGTCTCGTGGATGAGGATCTCGGCTCCGGGGGCGATCTGCGGTATGGGGGTGCGTCGATGACGGCGTCGGCCATGGCGACGAGTGCGGGGGCGATGTTGCGGGGGACGTTGGCCCACAGGTCGGTGTGGCGGTGCGCGTCGTCGGCCGCCGGGTGTTCACCGGATGCGGTGTCCGCGTTCTCGTCGGCTGTGGTGTCCGCGTTCTCGCTGGTGGGGGGATCGGGGAGGGCGGGGTCGGTTGCGGTGCGGGTGCGGTCGTATTCGGCGCGGACGGTGGCGGCGAGCAGGTGGGCGCCGTCGACGGCGGTGAGTTTCGCGGTGATGGTGAGGGTGCCGTCGTCGTTCCATCGCCGGCGGGCGCCGGATGCGGGCGGTGGTGCGGTGTCCTCGGCGTCCGGGTCCTGGTGGTCGAGGTGGTCGAGGGTGCGCATCGCGGCGCACATGCGTTCGGTGTGGGCGGCGGTGGCGGAGTGGGCGAATCGGACGAGTTCCTCTTCGTGGTCGGGGGTGCTGACGCGGGTCAGGGCGCGGATCTTCGAGTAGGAGAGGGTGCCGGCAGTGAATGCGGCGTGGGTGAGGGGCAGGTTCTCGAGTGTGTGGGCGATGCGGAGGTGTTCTTGGGCGGTGCGCAGCGACAGGCTGGTCTTCCAGGACAGCCAGTGGGCGCAGGAGAGGATGCCGTGGCCGGACCAGCCGTGTCGGGTGTCGAAGGCGGCGAGGTGGTCGAGGAAGCGGGCGGTGAGTGCGGCCATCTGGGAGGCGTAGCCGATGAGTCGTTCGGCGAGTTGGTCGTCGGTGAGGTCGGTGGCTGGGGTGGGGTCGAAGATGCTGGTCATCAGTGGTGTTCCCTCCGGGGTTCGAGGCCTGGTTCGATTGCTGTCGATGCTAGCCCGGGGGTCGGACAGGTTTTCGATTCCAGCGTTACGCGGAACGCTGGAATCGAACATCGTTGGTCCGTACTGATAGATGGACCGCACTGAGGAGGCTTCCAGGCATCCGACGGAGGGACGAGACCGATGGGCGAGGCCGTCAGGACCATGGCGACACACGATCGCTCTGAGCTCGTCGATCTCCTGATGGGACTGACGGCGGCGCAGTGGGACACGTCGAGCCTGTACACCGACTGGGCGGTGCAACATGGTCGCGGGCGCTCGCCAGCCCGGCGGGGGCAACGCGCTCGGCGTCGCTCAGCAGCGCGAGCGAGACCCGCAGGAAGTCGTCGCGATCAGCCCGAGCGCACACACGCCCGCGCACGCTCACGTGTGCTTTCGGAGCCCGAGTAGCTTTGCTGGACGGCATGATCCACCAGCAGGACATCCGTCGGCCCCTGCGCCTGCCGCGCGCGATCGCCCCGGACGCGCTCGTGACCGCCATGCGCTTCGCCGTCCTGGCGCCGCCGATCCGGGGCCCCTGGCACGCGCGCGGTGTGCGCCTCGTCGCCGACGATGTCGACTTCGCGCACGGCCGCAGCCCGACGGTGCACGGGCCGGGGGAGGCCGTACTCCTCGCGATGGGCCGGGCTACCGGGCGCGCGCGACCTTGTCGACGGCGCGCGCCAGCGTCGTGGTGAATCCCGCCATGTCGGCCGGGCCGGCGTTGGTCGTGATCGCCTGCACCATCACGGCGTAGCCGCGGACGGGGGCCATGCCGATCAACTGGCTCTGCCGCAGCGGCACCGTCCGCCCTCGTCCCGTGACGGTTCCCGTCGCCTGCTCAGAGATCACCACGGCGTCCGCCGGGACCCCCGCCGGACGGATCCCCGAGATGTCCAGCCGCTCATCGACAGAACCCCCGGTGTCCGGGACGGCGAACCGTAGCCGCAGATGCCGGCACCGGGCAGGCAGCGAGTGCCGTGCGTGGCCGCCGCCGGCCAGTAGCGCCTCACTGAGGCTGCTGCGTCGCGTCTTATTCACCGCCAGAGAGAGATTCGTACTCGCCGCCGAGTGAGCGAACATCGCAGCCGACGGCAGCTGGACGCATCCCGCCGGCGTCACCGAGCCGTGCGCCAACACAGATCCGATGGCCGATCCGACGTCCGCGAGGTCGCGAGGCGATACCGCCACGTACTGGTAGCCGACCGGGAACTCGCCAGGACCCAGCAGCAGCTGCGACTCCGGTGTCGTGGGCCGGGCCGACCCCGTCGGCGCGGCGGCTGCGACGCCCGGGGCTCCCATCACACCCCCGACCACGAGTGTCGTGACCACGGCCGCGCTCACCCGCCGAACCTGCATCAGAACCCCCGGTTCAGATCGATACGTCTCCAACGATGAACAGCATTCTGTCACCGGCGAACCGGGGCCGATGCGGGATCTGCGGAACCCGGCTACCGAGGCTTCAGCACTATGTCGACGGGGTGTGCATCGCCCGGCGTGCGGATCGCACCGACGACCGCGGCGGCGACGGTGTCGGGCCGCAGCAGGCCGGTGCGGGCGTAATCACGCCCCTCCTGTGCGTAGATCCCCTGCTGCATCTCGGTGTCGATGCGTCCCGGGAACACACTGGTCACGCGCAGTGCCGGCTCCTCGGCCCGAAGCGCCTGCGCGAACGCCGTGAGACCGAATTTGCTTGCGGCGTAGGCGGACCAACCCGGGTGCGCGAAGAGCCCGGCGCCGGAGTTGAGGAACACCACGTGGCCCCCGGCGGCCCGCAGGGCAGGCAGTAGGAGCCGGGTGAGCTCCACGGTGGCAAGTAGATTCACCTCGAACATCTGCCGCCACTCAGCCGCCGTCGAGTCCTCCAGCCGCCCGATCGACGCGAACCCCGCGCTGTGCACGAGCACGTCCAGGCTTGTGATCCCCTCGGCCCCCTGAACGGCGGCGGCGAGCGCTGCGTGGTCGGTGAGGTCGACGGCCAGTGCCGCCGCGCCGAGCTCGTCGGCCACGGCGTTCAGCCGAGCGGACGGCCGTCCACCCAGCACCAGGTCGTGGGTCGGCGCGAGCTGTCGGGCGATCTCGGCGCCGACGCCGCGGGAGGCGCCGGTGATCAAGGCGGTGGGGCGGGGATCCGTCATGTGCCCCAGGCTATCCGGAGCGGGGCACAGTCACCGTCGGCGGGCGCTACCCGCCGCCGCGGCCGCCAACCGCACGAAGCCCGCCACGATCACGATCCCGAGCGCGATACCCAGCGGCGCAACGCTCCCCACCAGCGCCGCGGTCACGAGGCACGCGAGCCACAGCGCGATCACCACGAGGAACGCCACGCTGGCCACATCGGTCAGCACGGCGCGCAGCAGAACCCGCCGCGCGGGGCCGGGCGTCGCCAGGATCAACCACGCCAGCACCGCGAGGACGCCCAGCACGGCCATGCCCGCGCCGATCCGGCCCCCGACGGTGACGGTGTCCGATACCGCCCCACTCGGCGCAGACTCCGGCGTCGGCCGCGTGCCGGCGGTCAGCACCAGCAGCGTGCACAGCGCCAACAGGGCGATCGCGGCGATCGCGGCCCGCCGCGTCATCCACCGCACCGTGTGTGCGATCCCGGCCGCCCGCTGCGGGTCGAGCGCACCCACGCGCAGGAGGCCGCGGAGGCCGTCCCGCATCCGCCACTGTGCGCCGTCGACCACGGCCATGAGGTGCGTGGCGGTCGCGTCCGTCGGATCCAGCTCGAGTGTCCGCTCGAGGGCACGGCGGGCGTCGCGAGTGTTGTTCATCGCCAGCAGCGCCCGCGCCGCCGCCAGATGTGACTGGGCTGCATCGGGTTCCAGGTGCACGGCGATGTTGGCACTGGTCAGCGCGTCGCGCGGATCGGCATCGCAGAGGATCAGTGACCGCGTCCGGTGGGCGCCGGCGTTGCCCGGCTCCTGCGCGATCGCGGCGTTCACGGCCGTGACAGCCTCTACGGTGCGCTTCTGCCCGGCCAATGAGAAGCCCAGCAGCAGAAGTGGGCTCACGCCCGGCGCACCTCCCGCGAGGAGGCGCCGCGCGGCGTCCTCCGCTATCCTGGGCCGCTCGGCCGCGGCCGCAGCCCAGCCGAGGGTGGTGAGCGCGGCCCGGTGCTGGGGCGCCGTCGCCAGCACCTGCCGAGCCTGAGTGATCGCCTCCTCGAACCGGCCTGCCGAGCGGTACGCCTCCGCGACCGCGGCGCCACTGTCGGGATCCGTCACCGTCTGCGCTGCTTGAGATACCGAGCCAGGTCGTCGTAGGTGCCGTCGGTATTCGCGTAATCGACCACGTTGCGGGCGGCGGTGAACCAGCTGCCGGTGCTGGGCCGGGTCGTGGCGATCGCCCCGTCGACGTCCGCCTGCGTGACGGGCCGGACGGTGCCCGACGCCACCGAGTCCGCGAGCGCACGTTGCGTGGCAAGCGTGCACACCCCGGCGATATCCGCGCCGCTGAATCCGACCGTCTCCGAGGCGATCCTGCCCAGATCGACCCCTGCTACCGGCCTGCCCTGCAGGTGGTGCCGGGCGATCGCCGCGCGGGCGGGCGGGTCCGGCAGTGTCACGAGGACCGTGGCGTCGAACCGCCCCGGCCGCCGCAGGGCCGGGTCGACGTCCCACGGGTGGTTGGTGGCGCCGAGCACGAAGACGCCGCTGTTCGAGGCGCCCGCGCCGTCGGTGTCCACGAGAAGCTGGTTCACCAGGGGTCGCAGACCCGAGTCGCCGGACATCCCGCTCCGCTTGTGTCCCAACGCGTCCAGCTCGTCGAAGAACAGCACCACCGGCGCGTTGCGGCGCGCGGTCTCGAACACCGCGTGCAGTGCCCGCTCGCTGTCCCCGAGCCAGCGGCTCATCACGTCGGAGATCCCCACCTGGATGAACCGCGCTCCCAGTTCCCCGGCGATCGCCCGGCCGAGGAACGTCTTGCCGCAGCCCGGTGGCCCGTACAGCAGCAGGCCGCCGCGGGTGCTCATCCCGTACGCGCGGGCCACCTCGGGATTGCGCAGCGGCGCGAACAGCGCGAGATCGAGGCGCTTCTTGACGTCGTCCATGCCTGCCACGTCGGCCATGCGCACGGTGGGGAGTTCGATATCGATGTCGTCGACCACCTCGGCGGCCGGATCGTGCGCAGCGGCCGAGTCGGAGGCGGTGGGCGGCGCGTCCGGAGTGGGCCGGTAGTCGACGAAGGGCGGGGGAGTGGGCACGCCGAGATCGGCCTCGGCCGACGCCCAGTCGAACCCGCCCGACGGTGGCGCAGCGGCCACCGTCGGCCCGGCGGTCCCCGATGTGGCGCGCGTGAGGAGGTCGACGAAGCGCGCGTCGGCCGGGAGCACGGTGAGCGCGGCGGCGCATTCGGACACGGCGCCGGCTACGTCGCCGCGGTCGATGAGCACCTCGATCAGGCGGATCCGCAGGTCGGGGACCTCGGGTGATGCGCCGATGGCGGATCGGAGGGCGTCGAGCACGGGGTCGCCGGTCATGCAGCCCAGGGTAGCGACGGACGGGCGGGGCCGACGGCGCGCGCTGCGGACCGGGCGACCACCGGCCAGAATGGTCGAATGCCGTCCGCCCCGATGTTCAGCCCGACCCAGCTCGCGGCCCGTGCCGCATATCTGCTGCGGGGCAACGACCGCGGCACGATGACCTCCGCCGCACCCCGGCTGTACCCGCACCAGTGGTCCTGGGACGCGGCGTTCGTCACCGTCGGGCTCGCGTCGCTGTCCGTCGAGCGCGCCGCCGCCGAGCTCGACCACCTGTTCACCGCGCAGTGGCGAAACGGCATGATCCCGCACATCGTGTTCGCCAACGGGGTCGACGGGTACTTCCCGGGCCCTGCCCGCTGGCAGTGCGCGCAGCTGTCCCCCGACGCTCCGGCCTCACCCGCCACGTCGGGCATCTGTCAGCCTCCGGTGCACGCCATCGCCGTCGAGCGGATCCTCGAGCGCGCGCGCCGCCGGGGCCGGACGGTGCGCGGCGTGGCGGAGGAGTTCCTCGACCGGCGGTGGGGGAACCTGATGGCCTGGCACCGCTGGCTGGCGGCGGCGCGCGACCCGCAGGGCCGCGGCCGGATCACGCTGTACCACGGCTGGGAGTCGGGGATGGACAACTCGCCGCGGTGGGATCCGGCGTACTCCCGCGTCGTCGTCGGCGATCTGCCGCCCTACCAGCGCGAGGACAACCACGTCGTCACCGATGCGTCCCAGCGGCCGAGTGACGTCGAGTACGACCGCTACATGTGGCTGGTGGAGCAGATGAAGCGGTGCCACTACAGCGACACCGAACTGCCGAAGGTGATGTCGTTCCAGATGGAGGACGTGTTCGTCAGCGCGATCATGTCCGTCGCGTCCGACACCCTGGCGCGGATCGGGGAGGACCATGCGAAGCCCCTGTCCGATGTCCGCGAGCTGCGGGAGTACGCCGCCCGGTTCGCCGTCGGCGTCAACGCCACCGCCGATCCCCGGACCGGGGCCGCGCACGACGTGGACGTCCTCACCGGCCGAGCCGTGCACACCGAGACCCTGGCGGTGTTCTCCCCGCTGCTGGTCGGGGGGCTGCCGTGGGACACCGAGCGGTCGCTGCTGAGACTGTTCGACGGCCCGCGCTACTGCGGGCACCCCGACCTCCGGTACGCCGTGCCCCCGTCGACCTCGCCGGTCGCGGCGGCGTTCCGGCCGCGGGAGTACTGGCGCGGCCCGGTGTGGCCGGTGATGACCTGGCTGTTCTCGTGGGCCTTCGCTCGGCGCGGCTGGGCGGATCGCTCGGCGTTGCTGCGGGAGGAGGGGCTGCGGCAGGCGTCCGACGGCAGCTTCGCGGAGTACTACGAGCCGTTCACCGGTGAGGCGCTGGGCTCGATGCAGCAGAGCTGGACCGCCGCGTCGGTCCTGGATTGGCTCGGCTGACGCGCCTGTGGTCGGGCGGTGGAACTACTCGCACCGATGTACAGCGGGGCGGCCGCGCAGCAGCACGCCGTACACCAGGACCGCCAGGATGCAGGACATCCGCTCGCCGAGCCGGGCGGCGGCAGCTGCGGCGTCGGACTTCAGCATGGTGGCGCACAGGAGAGCGCCGATCGCCGTCAGGACCGCGGGGCGGACTCCGGGCACCGAGCCGGTCGGGGTGCTCGACGCACCGGGGCTCGAGCGGTCACGGCTCCGAGCGATAGAGCTCGGTGAGCCGGTTCAGCGCCGGAATGGCGGTGTACAGGTTCTCGCGCTCACCCGTCGACAGGGTGGCGAGGAAGCCCGCCAGTGCCTCGTTACGCGCACGCTGTAGCTCCTGCGTGGTCGCGATGCCTTCTGGCGACAACTGGACCACCACCGCGCGCCGGTCCGTCGGATCGGTGGTGCGCTCGACGAGGCCCTGCCGCTCCAGGCCGTCGACGGCGCTGGTGGTGGAGGGGAGCCGGATCCGCTCGAGCCGGGCGAGCTCACCCATGCGGATCGGCCCGGTCGCCATGAGCGTCGACAACACCGACTGCTGGGACGGAGTCAGGTCGGGTCCGGGCGTGCGGCGACGGATCATGAAGTGCAGTTGGTTCAACGCGGGCCGCAGTCGAGCGGCCAGTTCACCCGGATCAGCCGCGTCATCGGTCCCCATGGAGTAAGGAGTGTAGCGATCATCGATCGATAGGCCGATCCGCGTGCGGTGCGGCCGGAGGGAGTGCGCGTGGATCCGACGATCAGGTTGCCCGCCGGGGCCGAGGCGGCCGCCGCCCGAGCGGGCGCGCCGGAGCCGCGGATGGCCGCGAGCGTGGTGCTGCTGCGCGACGGCGGGGAACTCGAGGTCCACCTACTCCGCCGCGCCTCGACAATGGCGTTCGCGGCCGGGACCGCGGTGTTTCCCGGTGGCGGCCTGGACGCCGGCGACGGTGAGCCCGTGCCGTCCTGGGTGGGGCCGGACCCGGCGTGGTGGGCCGAGCGGTTCGGGACCGATGCCGACCAGGCGATGCGGATCGTCGTCGCGGCCGTGCGCGAGACGTTCGAGGAGTGCGGCGTGCTCCTGGCCTGCGGGGCCGACGGTGCCGTGCCGGACACGAGTGCCGTGTCTCTGCGCCGGGACCGCGAGCGACTCGCCGCGCACGAGATCTCGCTCGCGGACCTGTTGACCGAGCACGACCTCACGCTGCGCGCGGACCTGCTGGTGCCGTGGGCGCTGTGGATCACGCCGCCGTTCGAGAAGCGGCGCTACCGCACGTATTTCCTGGCCGCGCGGGTACCGGACGGCCAGACGGCGGTCGGCGGCTCGCGAGAGGCGGTCAGCAACGAGTGGCACCAGGTGACGCAGGCGATCCGCGCGGCCGACGCCCGCGAGCTCCCGCTGATGCCACCGCAGTACTGCACGATGTTGGAGCTGTACGAGTTGGGCTCCACGGCAGCGGTTTTCGCCGCAGATCGGGCCATGATACCGGTGCAGCCGCACGTCGAGGTGGACACCGACGGCCCGTACCTCGCCCTGCCCGACGCCCTCGTGCAGCTGGGGCGTCGGGTGGGCGAGCAGATGTACGGGGGAGATCAGACGGTGGTGTGAGGGACGCTGCGCTGAACGGATTGATTCAGTGTCCGAATAGACCGCCCTGTCGGCCACGTCACCCCGCGGCCACCGCCCCATAGACTGGCCGGGTGAACACACCGACCACCCGGACCGAGGAGATCGACGAGGCCGGCCCGGATGTCGTCGCCCCGCGGCATACCGCGCTCGCGGTGCTGCTCGTCGTCGGCGGCGCGCTGGGACTGATCGCCGCGTTCGCGCTGACACAGGACGACATCACGCTGCTGGGCAACCCCACCGCCCACCTCGGGTGCATGGTGAGTCAGAGGTTGCAGTGCGGCAAGAACATCCTGTCGTGGCAGGGACGGGTCTTCGGATTCCCGAACCCGTTGCTCGGCCTGATGATGTTCCCCGCCCCGATCGTCGTCGGGATGGGACTACTTGGGCGGGTCCGCTTCCCGGCCTGGTTCTGGCTCGTGTTCAACGCCGGGATGTGGTTCGCCATCGGGTTCATCGCGTGGCTCGCCTACGAGAGCATCTTCTCCATCGGAACCCTGTGCCCGTGGTGCTCGCTCGTCTACGCCGTCGTGATCCCGATGTGGCTGGCCGTCACCGTCCACAACATGGTGGCAGGGCGGTTCGGCGCCGGCCTGCAAGGCATCGGCGACCTCGTCAGGCCGTGGCTCCTGCTGATCACCGCGCTCCTGTATGTGGTGATCCTCCTGCTCGCTCAGGTGAAGCTGAACATCGTCGGCTCGCTATAGCCCGCGGGAGGGTCCGCTGCATGTGCGGGAGCGCGGCGTGGCGCGGGGTGTGTCGGTCACGACGACGCCCTGCCGCGGACGCGGTCGATGACGCGGGTGAGGTCGCCGTCGATCGCGGTCAGCGCTTGGTGGTAGCCCCAGAAGTCCGGGTGCACGCGGTCGAGCAACCCGCGGGCGCGGTCGATGCGGTCGGACTGCGCGTCCAGCACGGAACCCCACTCGATGACGGTTCCACGCTGCATCGCCAGCTGCTGGGCGTCGCGGAGCCGGAAGCGCACCCGTTTCTCGGCGGCCGTGGGATCGGACTTGATGCCGCGCAGCAGTTCGAGCCGTTCGCGCACCGCGTCGACGGCGTCGTCGGCCGTTCGCAGCGCTTCCCGGGCGGTGGTCACGCAGGCGAGGGCCGATTCGGGTTCGCTGCGGAGAATCGCGGCCTGGGCATCGTCGAGCAGCTGTTCGGCCGCGGCCGCCCGGTCGGCGGCGACGCGGTCGTTGTCGATGAGGTCGGTGGAGCACGTGGCGCTGAACTCACGGAGCAGCGCCGAACGGATCGGTGCGATCAGGTCCGTGCGCGTGCGCGCGGCGGCGAGACGTGTCCGTGCGGACGACAGGGCGTTGCGCGCCTCGGTGTCTCGACCGGGTGCGGCGTCGACGGCGGCCTGCGCGGCGTCCGCGGCACGCATGATCTCGGCGGCCGCCGCGGCACCGTCCGGCGCCCCGAGCGTGGTCTCGAGTAGGCCGAGCGCCCGCTCGAGCGCGTCCGCGGCGCCGGTGACGGACGGGTACACCGCGTAGCGGGCGTCGACGGTGGCGAGCGCCTCCGCGGCCCGTGCGGCAGAGACGCGCGCGTCGTGGAGGCTCCGTTCCGCCTCGAACCGTGCGCCGCGGGCGGCGATCAACTCGTTCCGATTCTCCCTCGCGAACCGCTGCATGAGGGCGTTGGTGTCCGTGAGCAGCCGGGTGCACGCGTCGTACGCGGCTGGATTCGGTCGCCGCCCGGCCTCGTCGCTCCGGATGAGCTGCATGTACTGGTCCGTGGCAGCGGCGTACCGGTCGCGGATCGGGCCCCAGCGTCGGGCCGGCTCACCACGCCCGACCTCGGACGCCGTCGCTACATCGACGTCGATCTCGGTGAACAGCCCGTCGGCTGCGAGAAACGCCTGGGTCATCGCCGCCGCGGCCGGCGAGGGACCGGTGAGATCGTCGTCCCCCCGGCCCCCGAAGATGCGCCGCGTACGGTTCCGGGCCACGTCCGTGATGGTAGTGGTCACACGAGGGTCTTCGACGGCTCGGCGTCCCGGTCGGGCCGGCTGCGCTTCCGGATGATGGAGGAGACCAGCGCCGCACCGATCAGAACGAGACCGACGAGGCCCGTCACCACCTCGGGCACCTCGGTACCGATGGAATACAGCAGGATCACCGCCAGGGCGCCGATCGCCCAGTGGGCGCCGTGCTCGAGGTACACGTACTCCGCCAGCGTCCCCTTGCGGACCAGATACACCGTCAGTGAGCGGACGAACATCGCGCCGATGAAGCCGAGGCCGAGCGCGATGATGATCGGGTCCGCGGTGATCGCGAACGCGCCGATCACACCGTCGAACGAGAACGACGCGTCCAGCACCTCGAGGTACATGAACAGGAAGAAGCCGGCCTTGCCGACCGCCTTCGCCAGCTCAGTGGGGCCCGCATGGCCCTCGGCGGCGTGTTCGGCGTGGTCCTGAGGTGAGAACAGCTCGCCGAGACCGTTGACTAACAGGTACGTGATGATGCCCAGCACACCCGAGACCATCACGTTGTAGCGCTCGTGCTCGGGGGTGATGAACTCGGCGGTGACCAGCAGCAGGACCCCGGCCACCACTACCGGCAGCTGATCGAGCTTGCCGATGCGCGCGAGTGGCCGTTCGATCCAGGTGAGCCAGGTGATCTCCTTCTCCTCGAAGAGGAAGCCCAGGAAGAGCATCAGTAGGAACATGCCACCGAACGAGGCGATGAGCGGGTGCGCCCTGGTGAGGATGGTCTCGTAGCTGGGTGAGCCGTCCGCGAAGTACGCGGCGCCCCCGGCCGGCGGGTTCAGCGCGAGATCGAAGGCCTTGACGGGGGTCAGCCCGGCGGAGAGCCACACGATGACGAGCGGGAACAACAGCCGCATGCCGACGACGGCGACGAGCACACCGACGGTGAGGAAGATCTTCTGCCACACCGCGCTCATGCGCTCGAGGATCGTGGCGTTGATGACGGCGTTGTCGAACGACAGGGTCACCTCGAGTACGCCGAGGATCGCGGTGAGTGCGAGGGCGGTCGTGCCTCCGTAGACGAATGCGACGACGAGCGAGACGGTGGCGACGACCACCGACATCCCGAATATCCGAACGACCACTTTTCGAGTACCTTCCAGGGCGGGCAACGGGAGCATAGGGGATGAATCGGGCTTCGGTAGGCGGCGACGGCCGGGCGGCGACGATGCCGCTCGGCCGTCGGGCCATGCCGCGGGGCCGCCCGCGCGTCTACACGTTGACGCCGTAGTCCCGTGCGATGCCCGCGAGGCCCGAGGCGTAACCCTGTCCGATGGCCCGGAACTTCCAGTCGGCGCCGCCTCGGTACAGCTCGCCGAAGATCATCGCGGTCTCGGTGGACGCGTCCTCGCTGAGGTCGTATCGCGCCACCTCGCGCCCGTCGGCCTGATTGACGACGCGGATGTAGGCGTTGCGCACCTGCCCGAAGGACTGCCCGCGCTGGTCGGCCTCGTAGATCGACACCGGGAAGGTGATCGTGTCGACGTTCGGCGGCACCGCTGCGAGGTCGACGTGGATGGTCTCGTCGTCGCCCTCACCCTCGCCGGTGAGGTTGTCGCCGGTGTGCTCGATCGAGCCGTCCGGCGACCGCAGGTTGTTGAAGAACACGAAGTGCTGGTCCGACAGCACCTTCTTATTTGCGCCCAGCGCGAGGGCGCTCGCATCCAGATCGAAGTCCGCGCCTGTGGTGGTCCGGGCGTCCCAGCCCAGCGCGACGGCGACGGCGGTCAGGCCCGGCGCCTCCTTGGTCAGCGACACGTTCCCACCCTTGCTCAGGCTGACGCCCATGAATCCTCCCGGTGTCCGGATCGGCACACTCTGTGCCGTTTATTCCGTCTTGTCCGAGCGTAGCGGAGAGGCTGAAGCGCGGCTTGCGCTTCGGTTGGAGCGATCGGCCGGGTTCGCTTAGGGTCTGCGGGATGGCCGCCGCGTACCACGCCGACTCGTCCGATCTCGACACCAAGGAGGTGTTGACGTGGGAGCTGTTCGGGATCGCCGGCCGGGAGCTCGCGCAGGTGATCGTCGACCGCGGCTACCGGCCCGAGATCGTCATCGCCGTGGCTGGTGGCGGTTTGCTACCCGCCGGGCACCTCGCATACGCGTTGGGGGTCAAGCTCGCGGATGCCATCAACGTCGAGTTCTACACCGACGTGCACCAGACGCTGCCGGATCCCGTTCTACTCGCGCCGATGCTGGACACCGATGCGATCCGCGGCAAGCGGCTGCTGGTGGTCGACGACGTCGCGGACTCGGGCAGGACACTCGCGCTCGTACTCGACCTGCTGCGCGGCCACTGCGCGGAGGCGCGGTCGGCCGTGCTGTACGTCAAGTCCGCGGCGGTCGTCGAACCCGACTTCGTCTGGCGGCGTACCGACGAGTGGATCATGTTTCCGTGGTCGGCCGAGCCGCCGGTGAGTTCGGCGAGCGGGCTGCCGGTGGTTTCGCGCTGCTGATCGCCTCGCGGAGTTGTTCCTCGATGTCTGGTGGGTACGCCATTCGCTGCCCGCCGACACTGTCGATAAGCGTCGACAGCTCGGTGCCGAGTACTGCCGCGAAGCGTGGTGCACCGTACTCGGCCAGGAAATTCCGCGCGTCTTCGAAGGAGTAGCTGTCCTGCGATGCGAGCATCCACGTCATACCTGCGTCGATCGACAATTCGCAGTCGTGAGTCCGCGTTGTCAAGAGCACTCGGAGCTGAGGCTGGCCCGGTTCGGCGTAGTACTGCGCGCTGGCACCCAAGGCGACCTCCTCGGAGGCGCCGTGTCCGATTCTGGCAGTGTGGTTCCCGAGGTGCCGCGCTAGGCGCGCGTAGTAGCGGACGTGAGTCGCCTTGACGGCCGCAGGACTCAGTCGGTTGCGACCCACTTCTCCACCTTCGTATTCAGCGGCGCGGTCTCTGCGAACATCTTGAACGGGTCGTTGTCCCAGGTGGGGTGGTCTGCCAAGCGCAGAACGTTTCCGGGGACGTCGGGCATGGGGTGTCCATGCACATCCACCTCCTCGATGCGCAGGTGGATCCGAGCACCGATCGCGTATGCGTAACGCATGACGGTGGACAGCCGTGGATCGCTGACCTCGTTCTCGAAACGGGAGACCTGTGCCTCATGGCGGTTCATCAGCCGGGCTACCTGGGCTTGTGTGAGATCGCGGCGGTGTCGAACCGAAACGAGATCGTCGACGAGGCGGAAGGGGACAGCTGCCAGCTCGGCGGCGAGTTGCTCCTCGGCATTGTCGGGGTCGATCGCGAAAGGATCGGTCACGGCGTCTCTCCTCCGGCGTTGGGCGGATGTTCTTCGGTCTTCCCTTGCGGTTCTCCGCAAGTGTAATCCTCGGAAGCCGGGTTATGAGTTGCGATCCGGGCCGTCGCGGATACAGTCGCCGCGTTCTGCAAGTCCCGCGTCTCCTGCTCGCCGAGCAGGTCGTAGCTGGTGGGCTTCACAAGCACCCTGTTTTCGACCCCGGCACCGCGACCCCGGCGTCTCCCCGCGGTCGACCCTAGCGTCGCTAGGGCACAGAAGTGGGCGAATCGGGCGTCAGCTCAGGTAGCGCGCGGCGAAGTCGTCGAGCGCGTCCTCGGTGCCGGCATACGGCTCCCCGTCGCGCGGCCAATGCAGGACGAGGTCGGTGAAGCCGAGCTCGGCCGCACGCCCGACGGTGTCGTCGAGATACGCCGGGTTCGACAGGGAGTACGTCCCGCCCGAGTCGATGGACAGGTAGCGGTCGAACCGCTCCCCGTCCCGGCCGGCGGCGGCGAGCTCGCCGTCGAGGCGGGAACCGAGCCGTGCCACCGCGGCCCACCAGTCGTCGGCGGTCGCGCCCTCCGGCCCCGTCGTCACCCAGCCTTGGCCGCGCCGTGCCGCCAACGCGATGCCCTTCGGCCCGTTGCCGGCGAGTACGAACGGCATCCGCGGCCGCTGCGCCGGCTCGCCGACCATCCGCGCCGAGACCGCCGTGAACCAGTCACCGTCGAACGAGACCGCGCCTCCGCCGTCGGGCTCGAACCGCAGCAGCGTGTCCAGCCCGGCCACGAACTCGGCGTACCGGGCGAAGCGCTCGCGCCCCGTCAGCTCGCGCTCCCCGAGCACGTACGCGTCGAAACCCGTACCGCCTGCTCCGATCCCGAGCGTCACGCGGCCGCCGGACATCTCGTCGAGGGTCGCGATGTCCTTCGCGAACGGCACCGGGTGGCGGAAGTTGGGCGACGTCACGAACGTGCCCAGCCGGATGCGCTCCGTCACCAGGGCGGCACCGACCAGCGTGGGCACCGTCGCGCTCCAGGGCTGGTCGGCCAGGGAGCGCCACGACAGGTGGTCGTACGTCCAGGCCGTGTCGAAGCCGAGCTGCTCGGCCTTCGACCAGCGGCGACGGGCCTCGGGCCACGAGAACTGGGGGAGGACGACGATGCCGAACCGCATGCCCTGCAGCGTAGCCGGGGACGCCCGGAGCCGAATCTGAGCGGAACCGGGCTCACCCGCCTAATGTTCGGTGCACCCAGAAACCGGCCAATCGGCCTGATCCGAAGAAGGTGACATATGACCGCACCCGGCTCCACCCTGGCCGGTGCCCGCGAGTTGACGGTCCGTGGAGTGATTATCGGCGGGATCATCACGCTCGTCTTCACCGCAGCGAACATCTTCCTCGGCCTCAAGGTGGGGCTGACGTTCGCGACCTCGATCCCCGCCGCAGTCATCTCCATGGCGGTGCTGCGCTACTTCGCCAACCACTCGGTGGTCGAGAACAACATCGTTCAGACCATCGCGTCGGCGGCGGGCACACTGTCGGCGATCATCTTCGTGCTGCCGGGCCTGATCATGATCGGCTTCTGGAGCGGGTTCCCGTACTGGACCACCGCAGCGGTGTGTGCCGTGGGCGGCGTCCTCGGCGTCATGTACTCGATCCCGCTGCGCCGAGCGTTGGTGACGGGGTCCGACCTACCGTTCCCCGAGGGGGTGGCCGCAGCCGAGGTGCTCAAGCTCGGCGACTCCGCAGAGGGCGCGGAGGAGAACCGTAAGGGTGTCGTGGCGATCGTGCTCGGCACCATCGGGTCCGCCGTGTTCTACCTGCTCGGCTCCCTGAAGGTGGCTGCCGCCGAGTTGGGCGATGTGCAGACTTCCCGGAGTGTTCTGGGCGGTGTGCTCCGCATCGGTTCGGGTGGCACCATCGTCTCGCTCGGGCTGTCCGCGGCGCTGGTCGGCGTCGGCCACCTGGTCGGTCTCACGGTGGGTATCGCGATGGTCATCGGACTGGTGATCTCGTTCGCGTTCCTGCTGCCGATCCGGACCTCTGGCAGCTTCGTGCACGAGGGGGCGGTCGGCGACACCGTCAGCCACGTGTTCTCGTCGGAGGTCCGCCTGATCGGGGCGGGTGCGATCGCGGTCGCCGCCGTGTGGACGCTGCTGAAGGTCATCGGTCCGATCCTCAAGGGCATCATCGCGGCGGCGCAGGCGGCCCGCAAGCGCGGAGCCGGCGAGGACCTGGACATCACCGAGCGGGACGTTCCGATCGCCGTGGTGGGTGCCGTCATCCTGGTCTCGCTGATCCCGATCTGGTGGCTGCTCTATTCGTTCGTCAAAGACTCGGTGCTGCGCGGCCACGCGGCCGGGATCATCGTCGTGAGCATGATCCTGACCCTGGTCATCGGTCTGTTCGTCGCGTCGGTGTGCGGCTACATGGCCGGGTTGATCGGCTCGTCGAACAGCCCCATCTCGGGCGTGGGCATCCTGGTCGTGCTGTTCGCGGCGCTGCTGATCAAGGCCGTCTACGGCCATGCCGGCAGCTCGCAGACACCCGCGCTGATCGCCTACACGCTGTTCACGGCGTCGGTGGTGTTCGGTGTGGCGACCATCTCGAACGACAACCTGCAGGACCTCAAGACCGGTCAGCTGGTCGGCGCGACGCCGTGGAAGCAGCAGGTGGCGCTGGTGATCGGCGTCGTCTTCGGATCGATCGTGATACCACCGGTCCTGGGCGTGATGTACCACTCCTACGGCTTCGCGGGCATGGCCGGCGCGGGCCCCAACGCCCTCGCGGCGCCGCAGGCGACGTTGATGTCGACGCTCGCCAAGGGCGTCCTGGGCGGCGACTTGGACTGGGGGCTCATCTGGCTCGGCGTCGGGATCGGCGCCGTCGTGATCGTCATCGACGAGGTGCTGGCCCGCGCGACGCGCTTCCGGCTGCCGCCGCTCGCCGTCGGCATGGGCATGTACCTGCCGATGAGCGTCACCCTGATGATCCCGATCGGCGCGCTCATCGGGCACTGGTACAACCGCTGGGCGGATCGCTCGGGCGACCGCGCGGAGTCGAAGAAGCGGATGGGGATCCTGCTCGCCACCGGCCTGATCGTGGGCGAGAGCATCTGCGGGGTGATCGTCGCCGCGATCGTCGCGGGCACCGGCAACGAGAACTGGCTCGGCATCCCCGACGGCTTCGCCAACTGGGCCGAGCTGATCGGCGTCGTCCTGTTCGTCCTGATCATCGGCGGTCTGTACCAGCGCACGCGCCGGATCGCCGCGGGCTGACCGGCCTGCTTGCCCGAAAACCCGACGGCCCCCGCCCGGCGAGCCGGGAGGGGGCCGAACGTGGGGCCGACGGTATCGGGTCGACTACTCGGCGCCGATGATGAACGCCTCGAGCTGCTCGCGGGCGACGTCGTCGGCGATCTGCTTGGGCGGCGACTTCATCAGGTACGCCGACGCGGGGATGACGGGGCCGCCGATGCCGCGGTCCTTGGCGATCTTCGCGGCGCGCACGGCGTCGATGATGATGCCGGCCGAGTTGGGGGAGTCCCACACCTCGAGCTTGTACTCCAGGTTCAGCGGCACCTCGCCGAAGGCGCTGCCCTCGAGCCGCACGTACGCCCACTTGCGGTCGTCGAGCCACGCGACGTGGTCCGACGGACCGATGTGCACGTTGCGGTCGGAGACCTTGCCGGCGAACGGGCTGGACGTGAGGTTGGACGTGACGGCCTGCGTCTTGGAGACCTTCTTCGACTCCAGGCGCTCGCGCTCGAGCATGTTCTTGAAGTCCATATTGCCGCCGACGTTGAGCTGGTAGGTGCGGTCCAGCCGGACGCCGCGGTCCTCGAACAGCTTCGCCATCACGCGGTGGGTGATGGTGGCACCGACCTGCGACTTGATGTCGTCGCCGACGATCGGGACGCCGGCGTCGGTGAACTTCTTGGCCCACTCGGGGTCGGAGGCGATGAACACCGGCAGCGCGTTGACGAACGCGACGCCCGCGTCGATGGCGCACTGCGCGTAGAACTTGTCGGCGTCGTCCGAGCCCACCGGCAGGTACGACACGAGCACGTCGACCTCGTTGTCCTTGAGCACCTGGACCACGTCGACGCCTTCGCCCGGCGCCTCCTCGATGGTCTGGCGGTAGTACTTGCCGAGGCCGTCGAGCGTGTGGCCGCGCTGCACGGTCACGCCGGTGGGCGGGACGTCGGCGATCTTGATGGTGTTGTTCTCGGAGGCGTAGATCGCGTCGGCGAGGTCGAAGCCGACCTTCTTACCGTCCACGTCGAACGCGGCGACGAACTCCACGTCGCGGACGTGGTACTTGCCGAACTTGACGTGCATCAGACCGGGCACGGTCTTGGTCTCGTCCGCATCGCGGTAGTAGTACACGCCCTGGACCAGCGACGAGGCGCAGTTGCCGACCCCGACGATCGCAACGCGCACCTTATTAGTGTCAGACACCGTTGGTTTCCCCTTCTCTCGGTGTGGATGATTCGGCGGAAGCCGAGCGGGATTCCGCTGCGATCAGTTCGTTGAGCCAACGCACCTCACGCTCGCTGGTCTCCAGGCTGAGCTGGTGGAGCTGCCGGGTGTACTTCTCGCCCGGTCCGCGTGCCTCGACGGCCCGCCGCAGTTCCTCGCGGCGCTCCTCGACCTGCCGGCGGCGACCCTCGAGGATGCGCAGCCGGGCGTGGGCGGGGGTGCTGTTGAAGAACGCGAGGTGCACGCCGAAGCCGTCGTCGGTGTAGTTCTGCGGACCCGTGTCGGCGACCAGGGCCGAGAACCGAGCCTGTCCCTCCGACGTGATCCGGTACACGCGACGCGCCCGCCTCTTCTTGACGACGGGCCCCTCCTCCTCGGTGATGTAGCCCGCGTCCTGCATGCGTCGCAGGGCGGGATACAGCGAGCCGTATGAGAAGGCGCGGAACGGGCCCAGCAACTCCGTGAGGCGTTTGCGGATCTCGTAGCCGTGCATCGGAGACTCGAGCAGTAGCCCGAGAATCGCGAGTTCGAGCACGCCACCTCCTCCGATCCGCGGCTGGAAACGCCCCGAGCTGATGAACCTATCGACCTTATGCGATCGGCAGTTGTATCGAGCCGATATATAGGACCATACCTCGAGGGTGGCGAGAAGGTGAACGGAAACCGGATGAGAGGCAGCCTCAGGGCAAGCGTTGGACTCTCCACGTACGCTTGTCCGCGTGCGTACGGAGAGACAGGTCGTGGACTATGCGTTGCAGCGGCGCTCGCTGCTCGCGTCCGTCCACGCCGGTCGGACCGCGGTGAAGGCGGTGTGCGACGCGGATCCCTATCTGCTGCGCGCCGCACGGTTCCACGGGGTGCCGAGCGACGTGCTGTGCCCCATCTGCCGCAAGGAACAGCTCACGCTCACCTCTTGGGTGTTCGGCGAGTCACTGGGGCCGGCGGACGGGTCGGCGCGTAACGCGGCCGAGATCGCCGAGTTCGCGGAGACCCGGACCGAGTTCTCCGTGCATGTCGTGGAGGTCTGCCGATCGTGCAGCTGGAATCATCTGGTGCAGTCGTACGTGACCGGCCGGGTGCCGACCCCACGGAAGCGTCGCCGGGCGGCGGGGCGGTGACGGCCGGCCGAGGCCGAGCGCCGCGGACGGCGCGATGGACGGAGACGGCGCGATGGACGGGTCGGCGGACACCGGCGACCAGCAACTGCGCGGCGCCGCGCATGAACGATACGGAGACGCAGCAGTGAACAGCCCGGGCGACGGGAACGGCCTCGACGATCACTACGGCTCAGTCGACGGCGACGGTCCGACGGATGAGCAGGGGGCCGGTGGTTCCCGGCACCGTCGGGCACGCACGGGCCTGCCCCTACCCCCCGAGCCCGACCTCGGTGCCACCGCGGTGCAGCGGCGGGTCGATCCTGGATCGCCACCGCCACCGTCGGCGGTCTGGACGCCACCGGCGGCGCAGCCGCGGATCGGTGTGCCGCCGGCAGCCGCCGGCGATCAGCAGCCCGCGGTCGTCCCACGGCCCGCGTACCAACCGCTGTCCGGACGTCCCGTCGACCCCCGCGAGCTCGCGGACGAGGTCGCGGGGGGATACGCCGGGAACGATGACGTGACCCGGATCCAGCCCGCGATCCGTGACGACGTGCCGGATCTCGACCGCATCGCAGCGCGATCCGGGGAGCCGGTGGCGCCGACCGTGCCGGTCGCGTCCGCCGCTGCGGGCGTCCCGCCGAGGGCTGCGGCTGTCGAGCCGCGGCCCGGCGGCGACGGTTCGAATGGCGGCGGTTCGAATGGCGGCGGTTCGAATGGCGGCGACGGTCCGGGCGGGGACGGACCGGGTGGCGGTGGTCCCGGGGGGTCAGACGGCACCGGCGGCGAGGGCCCCGGGCGGAGAGCAGGCATCGTGAAGATTGTCCGACGCGTGGTCGTCGGCGGTGTGGCGGCGATCGCGCTGATCGTGGTGGTCGCGGTGCTCGCCTTCGCGATCGGTTACGTGCGCGCCGACGTGCCCCAGCCCGGTGAGTTGCGCACCAACCAGGTCGCGACGATCTTCGACAAGGACGGGAAGACGGTCCTGGCCCGGGTGGTCCCCCCGGAGGGGAACCGCTCCGACATCGCCGCCGACCAGATCCCGGAGTCGATGGAGGACGCCGTGATGGCGGCCGAGGACCGCTCGTTCAAGACCAACCCGGGCTTCTCGGTCAGCGGATTCGCCCGCGCGGTGCTCGGGCGTCTGCCGGGCTTCGGCGGAAGCGACGATGCGGGCGGCGGCTCCACGATCACTCAGCAGTACGTCAAGAACGCGCTGGTGGGCGACGAGCATTCGCTGACCCGCAAGTGGCGTGAGCTGATCATCTCCACGAAGATGTCGCGCAGCTGGTCCAAGGACGAGATCATGGCCGCGTATCTCAACACCATCTACTTCGGCCGCGACTCCTACGGGTTGCAGGCGGCGGCTCGGGCGTACTTCAACGAGCCGGCGAGCAAGCTGACGGTGGCGCAGTCGGCGCTGCTCGCGGCGGTCGTGCGGTCACCGTCGTACTACGACCCGGCCGTGACCCCTCAGGCGGCGATCGACCGCTGGAACTGGGTGCTCGACGGCATGGTGAGCATGGGCACGCTGCAGAAGACCGACCGTGACGCCGAGAAGTTCCCCAAGACGGTGGCGCCGGGAGCCGGTAGGCAGACCGACGATCTGTCGAACGGGCCGAACGGCCTGATCAAGACACAGGTGCTGCAGGAGCTCAAGGACGCGGGGATCTCCGAGCAGGACCTCAACACCCAGGGTCTGCAGATCACCACCACCATCGACCCGCAGGCGCAGGCGGCAGCGGTCAAGGCGGCGCACTCGACCCTCACGGGCGAACCCAAGAAGCTGCGCACCGCGGTGGTATCGGTGGATCCCAAGACCGGCGGCATCTCGGCCTACTACGGCGGAGACGACGGCAACGGCTACGACCGCGTGCAGGCCGGCCTGCAGACGGGCTCGTCGTTCAAGGTGTTCGCGCTGCTCGCGGCGCTCGAGCAGGGCATCCCCCTGTCGCGGGTGTACTCGTCCGCGCCTCTCGACGCGGCCGGCGTGCACATCACCAACTCGGACGGCGAGTCGTGCGGCAGCTGCAACCTCGCGACCGCGTTGAAGATGTCACTGAACACCGTGTACTACCGGCTGATGCTCGACCTCAAGGGGCAGGCGCAGACGGTCGCCGACACTGCGCACAAAGCCGGTGTCGCTGAGAGCTTCGGCGATATCGCACACACTCTGCAGCAGCCCAACGGCGTCGTACAGGGCGGCGTGGTGCTCGGCCAGTACCTGACCCGCCCGATCGACATGGCCTCGGCCTACGCGACCATCGCCGCGAGCGGCGTCTACCGCAAGCCGCACCTCATCCAGAAGGTCGTCACGGCGGACGGCCGGGTGCTGCTGGACCGCGGCGCGGATCCCGGTCAGCGCGAGTTCAGCGCCGACGTCGCCAACAACACGATCGCGGCCATGGAACCGATCGCCGCGTACTCCAACGGGCACAGCCTCGCGGACGGCCGACTGTCCGCCAGCAAGACCGGCACCGCGCAGTACAAGGACACGGGCCAGAACAAGGACGCGTGGATGGTCGGGTTCACCCCGTCGCTGTCGACCGCGGTGTGGGTCGGCGCCGACGACGGATCTCCGATCACCAATTCGTCGGGCGGCATCATCTACGGCTCGCAGCTCCCGTCCGACATCTGGCAGGCGACCATGGACGGCGCCCTCGACGGCACCGACGACGAGTCCTTCCCGACTCCGGGTGAGATCGGCGGTCAGGCCGGCGTCCCGGTCGAGACGACCTACGCGCCGTCCACGTCGCGGGATCGCAGCTTCGGCCGCTACCCGACCGGCGACGCGTCGTCGGACGGCGGCTACGGCAGCGCGCCGCGCACCATCCCCGGGCTGCCCGGGGTGCCGATGCCCACCTTCCCCGGCTTCGGCGGTCCGACGGGCGCGTACGGCGCGGGCGACGGCACCGGTGACGGTGGCTACACCACCGTGCCTCGGCGCCGGGGTGGCGCCGGCAGCACCGGTGGATACGGTGCGGGTGGATACGGCGGCGGCGGTGGGACCGGCGCGAACGGTGGTTACGGCGGCACCTACACCCGAGTCGCGCCCACGCCGCCGTGACGGCCGGGTACGACGACGAGGTGACCGGCGCGCCCGACGGTGGCGTGCCGGACCCCGGCGAGCGCGACTACGTGAGCCCGGGCCGGTTCGCGCCGGCGACGGTGACGGAGCCCGACCGGGACGTGCCCAGCTACACCGATCCCGTCGCTCGGGACTTCTCGACCGCGGTCGGCGGCCCCGTCGGCCGGCATGCGCTGGTCGGATTCCAGCGGTTCGCGACACCTCTGCGCATCATCCTGCTGGTCGCGCTGGTGTTCCTCGCGCTCGGCTGGTTCACCAAGGCGGGGTGCCTGCAGCAGCGGCCCGACGGTGACCACATGGTCCTGGACTGGCAGAACAACCGGCCGTACACGGCGATGTGCTACACCGACACGGTCCCGCTGTACCATGCGGAACTCCTGGACAAGGGCGTGATGCCCTACTTCCATCACTTCTACGACGTCGGGCCCACGGGCAAGCAGCAGCTGCGGTATATGGAGTACCCGGTGGTCACCGGCATGTATCAGTACGGGGCCATGCGTGTCGCCAAGGCGTGGGAGAACCTGCACGAGAAGTTCGGCGTGCCGGCGGCGCTCGAGGTGGTGCTGTTCTTCAACGTCGTCGCGGTGGGCCTGGCCCTGCTGTGGCTGGTCGGGATCTGGGCGACGACCCGATTATCGGCGGGATCCCGGCGGCCCTGGGACGCGATGCTGATGGCGCTGTCGCCGTTGGTGATCGCACAGATCTTCACCAACTTCGACGCGATCGCGGTGGCCGCGCTGGCGCTGGCGATGCTGGCATGGGCGCGCCGACGGCCGGTGTGGGCGGGTGTGGCGATCGGTTTCGGCGCCGCCGCGAAGCTGTATCCCGCCTTCCTCCTGGTCGTGCTGCTGATGCTCTGCCTGCGCGCGGGCCGGCTGCGGTCCTGGGGATCCGCCGCGGCGACCGCGGTGGTGACGTGGCTCGTGCTGAACCTGCCGCTCATCCTGTTCGCCCGCCCCGGCTGGTGGGAGTTCTTCCACCGCAACACCATCCGCCCGGTGGACATCGACTCGATCTACAACGTGATCAGCTCCTTCACGGGGAACTGGGTGTTCGGTGGGGTGGGCCCCGACGGTGGCGCGTCCACCGTCGCGAACATCGCGACCCTGATCCTGTTCCTGTGCGTGGTGGCAGGCGTCGCCTACGTGTGTTTCACCGCGCCGCGGCGCCCCCGCGTCGCGCAGCTGATGTTCCTGCTGGTGGCCGGATTCCTGCTGGTGAACAAGGTGTGGAGCCCGCAGTACTCGCTGTGGCTGGTGCCGCTGGCGGTACTCGCCGTGCCGCACACACGGATCCTGCTCGCCTGGATGACCCTCGACGCCCTGGTGTGGGTGCCGCGGATGATGTATTTCCTCGGCGTGTCGAACAAGGGCCTCCCCGAGCAGGCGTTCACGGCCACGGTTCTGCTGCGCGACCTCGCCGTCGTCGGCCTGTGCGCGCTGATACTGCGGCAGATCTACCGGCCCGACGAGGACCTGGTCCGGGCCACGTTCCCGGGGCCGTACTCCCCGCCACTCGACGATCCCCACGGCGGGGTGCTCGACGGGGCACCCGACGCGTCGTCGGGGTCGGACGTGCCATCGGAGCCGTCACGCGGGTCGGAACCGGCGCCCGCCTCGTAGTCACCGTCGGGCCCGGGCGGGCGCCTGCGCACCGCACGTCCGGGCAGGTAGAAGAGGAACACCGCCAGCAGCGCGGCGCGGCCCCACACGCCGATCCACACGCCCCACTGCACCCACCAGCTGACGGGGGTGTGGTCGGCGTGCTCCTGGAAGTAGCTCCACACGGTGAGTTCGAGGCTGAGGTCGCACACCAGGTAGGCGGCGACGAGCCGCCAGTCGATTCGCAGCAGCACGAAGAACGGCAGCAGCCACAGGATGTACTGCGGCGAGTGCACCTTGTGCAGCAGCACGAACGCGGAGAGCAGCGCGGCGCTCACGCCGATCCACGGGTACCCGCCGATCCGCAGGTAGCGGCGCCAGCCCAGGACCAGGATCATCACGAACGCCACCACGATCGCCGCCGGGGAGGCGATCTTGACGAAGGCGTCGTAAGCGTGGGCTGAGCTGAAGGCGTGCTGGACGCCCCAGTACCAGATCGAGTTCGTCGACAGGTCTGCGGTGCGCAGCTCCTGGAACGTCAGCGACGCGCGCCAGCCGTCGTACCCGAGCAGCATGAACGGGACGTTCGGCGCGATCGCGACCACCGCCCCGACGCCCACGACGGACAGCGCACCCCGCACGTCGAACCGCCCGATCCGGCGGCCCGAATCGTCCCGCGTGCCGTAGGTGAGGACGTACAGCGCGAGCGGCACGACGAAGATACCCGGGTAGAGCTTGAGATCGAAGCCGATCGCCAGCAGCGCGGCCGCGGCCAGCGCGGGCCCGCGTGGCGCCGTACCGCGCCGGCGGGCCCGTTCCATCACGGCCACGGCGCAGGTCGCGGCGGCGACGACCGGCAGCTCCACGTTGTGGAACGCGTACATCGCGAGCGGCGGTGCGAGCGCCCACAGCAGCGCGGTGCGCCCCGAGAGCTTCGCCAGCACCCACCCCGTGAGCAGCCCGAACGGGGTGAGGATCAGCGACATCTGCCAGAGGTACTGCTGGTCGTTGTGAGCGCCGATCGCGCCGAGCCAGTACAGCAGCCCGGACAGCACCGGGTACTCGATGGCCCCGCCCTGCAGGTGGCCCTGGCTGTCGATCCAGCCGTGGATGTATGGGAACACGTGCTGGTTGATGTCGCGCCCGACCCACAGGAACTGGATGTCCGAATAGCAGATCCGGCCGGGCGTGGCGGCGAAGCCGTCGGACCGTCCGAGGGCGTCGAACGGGGCGCCGGTGCAGTGCGACTTGATCGCGAGGCCCGTGATGAGGGCCAGCACGGTGCACGCGAGTACCGCCCACGCGACCCGGTCGAGGTGAACCCTGGGGCGTGACATGCGGCCCAGCGTAACGATCGGCTCCGGCGGAGCCCGTGGGTGGGGAGTGCGGGCTACTACAGGTCGTCGACCACGCTCAGTCGGAACGTCCCGTCGCCGCGTCCCTCGGGTGCCGCGACGACGGTGACGAGGTCCCCTGCCCCGAGCGTGAGGCGCAGGGTCCCGCGGCCGGGGCCGCCGGGTCGTCCCAGGCCGCCGCGGAGCTGAGCGAACACGGACATCTGGTGTGTGCCGGGGGCGAGTGGGATCGTCATCGGCCGGCCCCAGGCGCACGGCTGCTCCACGCCGTCGACGGCGACGTACGCGTCTCCTCGGCGGCGCAGCAGCCCGCGCGACCGGCTCGGCCGGACGGCGATCCGCACGGTCGCGCTCGTCTCCTGCGCCGACTCCGGGAGCCCGGTCACGTCACCATGAGTCACGTCGCTGTGAAAGGTGGTCACAGCCCCATCATGCGTGCGACCCGACGGTGTGCGCCACGGCCTTCGAAGGATCGTCCGGTATCCGCCATCACGATCCGGCCGTGCAGAGGCGGCGTCAGCGCCGCCCGTACACCCGGCTGAGCATGAGGTCGACCACCTTCACGTCCCGGTCGCGGCGGTCGGAGGTCAGCAGGTTCACGACGGGACGGCTCGCTCGGCTTGAACACGACGGCGTTGCCCGCGGCGAGCGCGTAGGTGATGGAACCGAGCGGTGTGTACACCGGGTGGCGCCACGGCCCGATCACGCCGATCACGCCCAACGGCTGGTACTCGAGGTGTGCCGCGAGGTGGACGTTCATCGGGCCGGCCGGCACTCGACGGCGGCGCAGCCGGGACTCGGCGTGCTTCGCCGCCCAGTCGAGATGCATGACAGCGGTGAGGATCTCGATCAGGGCATCCTCGCCGGATCTGCCGGTCTCGGCGGTGACGACGGTGGCGAGCTCGGGCGCGCGGCCGGCGAGTTCGCGCCGGAACTCGAGCAGCTAGAAGCGGCGCGCCTGGGGCCCGATTCCGGTCCACCATCGGGCGGCGGATCGTGCGCGCGTGACGGCGGCGACCACGTCCTCCGGTGTCGCGACCCGGTGGCGGCCCACCTCGGCGCCGGTGCGGGGATCGAACGAGACGAGGTCGTCGCGCTGCGTGGTCGATGGTGCCGGCATTCCGAGACCGTCGGATAAGTTAGTGAGTGCTCTCACGATGGTAGCGCGGCGCCGCGACATCCGCGTGCTCCACGTCTTCTCGGAAAGTTATTGAATATTCACGCGGCGGTGGTAGTTTCCAGGATGTGTCGTCGGCGCCGGATCCCGTCGCCCGCATTCGATTCGACGATCACGATGGGAGTCCTCAGTGGTGTTGCGCACACGGTTCACGGAGCTGTTCGGGGTGCGGCACCCCATCGTGCAGGGCGGCATGATGTGGGGCGGCCGCGCAGAGCTCGCGGCGGCCGTGTCGGAGGCCGGCGGGCTGGGCGTCATCACGGCGCTCATGCAGCCGGCGCCCGCGGCGCTGCGGTCCGAGATCGCCCGCGCCGCGGGCGCCGACACCGTCGAAGCCCGGATCGTCGCCGCCTCCGAACTGGACACCCGCCTGACCTTCCGGTCGGCCGGCCGGTGCCGGGGTCTGATCCACGACGTGCCTATCGTGCGGGAGTTGGTCGACTGCATGGTCGCCGGCGCCGAGCGCGTCATCTCCGGCCGGCTCGCCGACGTGGTGGCCGAGCCTGCTGAGGCGGTGTCGTGACCGCGTCGGACGTGTTGCTGGGCAACGACGATCTCCGGGTCGAGATCCACGCCGGGGCGATGACGGTGACGTTCACCAGGCCCGAGCGGCTCAACGCGTTCGGTGCGGCCACGTCCGCGCGGCTGGCGGAGTTGATCCGCGCGGCGGGGGACGACCCGCGGGTGCGTTGCGTGGTGATCACGGGGGAGGGTCGGGCCTTCTGCACCGGTGCCGACCTGTCGGGCCCCGCGATCGCGCCCGCCGCGGCGATGGAGGCGGTCAACTCGTACGTCCGCGCGATCGCCGCAGCACCGATTCCCGTGGTGGCCAAGGTGAACGGGCCGTGCGCGGGCATGGCCGTGGGCCTAGCGCTGGCGTGCGACATCGTCATCGCCGCCGAATCCTCCTACTTTCTCCTGCCGTTCGTCGGCATCGGCCTCATGCCCGACGCCGGCACCACCGCGCTCGTGCCCGCCGGGGTCGGACGGATGCGCGCGTTGGGGATGGCACTGCTCGGTGATCGGGTGTGTGCCGCCGCGGCGCTGGCGCAGGGCATGATCACCCGCGTGTGCGCAGACGGTGCGCTCGACGCGGAGGTCGACGGTGTCGTCGAGCGCCTGGCGTCCGGCCCGCAGCAGGCGATCCGCGCGACCAAGCGCGCGATCAACGCTGCGACCCTCGGCGAGCTGGGTCCCTCGCTCGATCGCGAGACCAGCGACCAGATCGTCCTGCTCGGGACCGACGATCACCGCGAGGGGGTCGCCGCCATGCTCGGTAAACGCAAGGCGGTCTTCGGCCGCTGACTCGACCTTCACTGAGCCGGTGGGCGTCTCCGAGGTGAGCGTCGCCCTCAGTCGGTCTGTCGCACTGCCCTATCCCGCCGCCGCGCAGCGGGTGCGCCGGGAGCTCGCCGTCGGTTTCGGGGCGCTCACCGAGATCGAAGCGAGCGGGGTGGATGCGCGACATGGGGACTCCGTCAGTGGGTATCAGTGGGATGGATGGCGGCCAGCACCGCCTCGTGCGAGATCCACCCCGTGAGGCGCGTCCGGTCGTGATCGAAGACGGGCAGGCCGGTGCCGGGGTGGTCGGCCAGCCTGCGGAGCACGTCGGCGACGTGCTCGTCGTCGGTCACCGTCGGGGGCAGCTCGGCCAGGGCGCCGACGGTGGCGGTGTCGTTCGCCGGGTCGCTCAGCGCCTCGGCCACGGACCGGGCCGTCACGCAGCCCGTGTACTCGCCGCAGGCGTCCACGACCGGGAGCATGCCGAGTGGCGAGTGCGACAGCGCCTGCGCCGCGTGCGCCATGTCGGTGGTCGCCGGGAGCGGCGGTGGCACGGGACTGCTGATCTGCCCAGCGGTGAGTCCGGTGAGTGCCGCGCCGGCTCGGGGCCGATCGATGTCGACGCCGCGGCGGAGCAGCTTCAGTGTGTAGATCGTGTCCCGGCTGAGCAGATGGCTGACCCCCGCCGCGAGCGCGACCGCAGCCATGAGCGGGAGGATGATGGTGTACTCGCCGGTGATCTCGAACAGGATCACGACGGCCGTGATCGGGGCCCGGGTCGCACCCGCCAGCGCTGCGCCCATCCCGATCAACCCGTAGGCGCCGGGTGCGGCGGTCATCGACGGCAGCAGGTCGTGGACCACGTCCCCGAACGCGGTGCCCGCCATCGCCCCGATGAACAGGGTCGGCGCGAACACCCCGCCGGACCCGCCGATGCCGATCGTGAGGCTGGTGGCGACCATCTTTCCGACCAGCAGCAGCGCCAGCATCCCGATCATGTAGTGGCCCTCGACGGCCGACTCGAGTACCGGATAGCCCACGCCGTACATCTGCGGCAGCGCGAGCAGCAGCGCGCCCAGCAGGATGCCTCCCACCGCCGGGCGCAGCCACTCCGGGCCCCGCCACGCCCAGTCGCACACGTCCTCGATCAGGTAGAGCACCTTGGAGAAGCACACGCCGATCGCGCCGACCACCGCGCCGAGCAGCAGGAACAGCAGGTATTCGGCGGGGTGGCGCACGCTGAACGGTGGCAGCGTGAGGAACGGGTGGTCGCCCAGCACGGACCGCCCGACCACGCTGGCCGTCACCGACGACAGCACCACCGCTCCGAACGACTCCGCCGTGAAATCGCGCAGGATCAGCTCCATCGCGAAGAAGGTGCCGGCGAGCGGGGCGTTGAACGTCGCCGCGATGCCGCCGGAGGCTCCGCAGGCGACCAGCATCCGCATCCGGGGCGTGCCGAGCCGAGTGAGGCGGCCAACCGTGGAGCCGAGCGCCGAGCCGATCTGGACGATCGGTCCCTCGCGCCCGACGGATCCGCCGCCGCCGATACACAGCGCCGACGCCAGCGCCTTGACCACCGACACCTGGGGCGCGATCCGGCCGCCGCGCTCGGCGACGGCGTACATCACCTCCGGCACGCCGTGCCCGCGGGCCTCGGGCGCGAACCGGTACACGAGCGGCCCGTACACGGCGCCGGCGATCACCGGGACCACCAGGACGAACCAGACACCGAGCGACGGCAGGTACGGGTTGCCGACCCGGCCGACGGCGGAGTAGTCGGAGACTCCGGTGAACAGCCGGGTGGCGGCGGTGATCAACCAGCGGAACGCGATCGCCCCGAGCCCCGTTCCCGAGCCCACGAACAGCGCGAGCGGAACGATGGCCGCGGGGCTCTCGCGGATCCACCGGCCCACGGGGACCCGGTGCGGAACCGTGATCGGGGCGCGCGGGGACCACCGGGACGGCAAGGAGAAGGACACGATAGCAGTATGCAACAGTTGCTATGGCTTATCTAGGTGAGGGCCCGTCTCACATCCAGTACGCGGCGTCCACAGCGGGTTCGTCCGCCGCCGCCGCGAAGGCCTCCAGGGCCCGGACGAGACCCGTTCGTTGGCGGTCGGGCATACCCGCCACGATCTCGCCGATCTCGGCCCGACGGCGCCGCGTGACCCGCTCGACGATGCGCCGTCCCGCGGGGGTCAGCTCGACGTTGCGCTCGCGGCGGGATTCGGGGTTCTCGGTGCGGGTGAAGGTGCCCGACTGCACCAGCCGGTCGACCATGCGGCCCGCCGTCGACTTCTGGACGTCGAGGCGGCCGGCGAGCTCGGTGAGGGTGGCGACGCCGAGCGTCTCGAGGATCACGAGCACCCGGAACTGAGGGATCGTCAACTGCGGGTCTACGGAGGCGATCGATCGCGCAGAAAGGGAGACCAGCACACGCGAGGCGGTCACTATCGCGTCGGTGATCGAATCCACGTCGTCGCCCGCTGCCACACCGCGCTGGCTTTCGATGGTTCCGCCTCCTCGCCGCCTCGTATCAGCCTGCCACATCGGCAGTAGTGCTGGTGCCGCCCGCGTCCGGCCGTCGCCTGCCGTGCAACCATCGTCGGGTTCGCGGCCCGCGTCATCACGGTCTGCATCGGTATCTGCCATCGATCGTCGCTATCATCTGATAATGGCAAAGACTGTGACGCTGCGCCTGTCCGACAGTGCTTACGAGGCGGTGAAGAGGTACGCCGATGCCGATCGCACCTCGATGAACACCTGGATCGAAGGAGTGCTCGACGTCGAGGACATGCGGCGCCGATGCGATGCCCACGATCGGTGGATGCAGCAACATCCGGAGTCTGTCGCGTTCAGCGAGGCGTGGGCCGACCGAAATCTCGGCGACTTGGGCGAGCGTTGAGTCCACCGCGCCGAGGCGAGATCTGGTCGACCGCCGCCGGAGTGGATGTATTGGTCATCTCGTCCACGGTCTACAACGAGATCCCCAGCGAGCCCACGGTGGTCGTGGTCCCGGTGTTCGCCGACGACCCGGATACCGGATTCGGTGTGCTGCTGGGGGACTCGTCGTGGGCCGCCCCCGGCCTGATAACCAGCCTGCGCAAGTCGGCGCTGGCGGAGATCGTCCGCCGCGTCGACGTCCAGATCCTGACGGGAGTGAACAACATGCTCTTCAAGATCCTCGCCACGCCGGACAGGTAGCGGCTTCTCGATTCTGCGGGGCTGCGGCCCGGCTCCACGGGGAGCCGTGCCGCAGCCGGTCGGTCAGGCTAGACGTACGTCTCGCCGGCCTCCGCTTTGGCGATCAGGGACGCGGGCGGGGTGAACTGCGCGCCGTACTCGGCGGCCAGTTCCTGCGCGCGGGCCACGAACGGCTTGAGCCCGATCGAGCCGTCGGCGCCCTCGTAGCCGTTGATGTACTGCAGAACGCCACCGGTCCAGGCGGGGAAGCCGATGCCGAAGATCGAGCCGATGTTGGCGTCGGCGACGGAGGTCAGCACGCCCTCGTCGAGGCAGCGCACCGTCTCGATCGCCTCGGCGAACAGCATGCGGTCCTTCATGTCCTGGAACGGGATCTGCGTGGACCCGGAATGGTAGTGCTCCTGGAAGCCCTTCCAGAGCTCGGTGCGCTTGCCGTCGGTGTAGTCGTAGAAGCCGGCGCCGTCCTTCCGACCGGTCCGCGCGTTGTCCACCATCCAGTCGACCACCGCGGTCGAACCATGCTCCGGCACAGGCTTCCCCGCAGCCTCGAGTGCCGCGAACGTCTCCTTGCGGATCTTCTGCGGCAGCGTGAGGGTGAGCTCGTCCATCAGCTGCAGCGGCGGCGCCGGGTAGCCCGCCTGCGCGCCGGCCTGCTCGATGAGCACCGGGCTGACGCCCTCGCCGACGGCCGCGATCGCCTCGTTGATGAAGGTGCCGATCACGCGGGAGGTGAAGAAGCCGCGGCTGTCGTGCACCACGATCGGAGTCTTGCGGATCTGCAGCGTGTAGTCGATCACCTTGGCCAGCACCGCATCCGAGGTCTTCTCGCCGCGGATGATCTCGACCAGCGGCATCTTGTCGACCGGGGAGAAGAAGTGGATACCGATGAAGTCCTCGGAGCGCTTGACGCCCTCGGCGAGCACGGTGATCGGCAGCGTGGACGTGTTGGAGCCGAGAACGGCATCGGGCAGGACGACGTCCTGGATCTCTTGGAACACCTTGTGCTTCACGTCGACCGATTCGAAGGCGGCCTCGATCACGAGGTCGACACCTGTGAAGTCGGCGGCGTCGGCGGTCGGGTGGATGCGCGCCAGCAGCTCGGCCGACTTCTCGGCGGTGGTGCGGCCCTTCGCAAGGGCCTTCTCCTCGAGCTTCTCGGAATAGCCCTTGCCGCGCTGGGCGGCCTCGAGGGAGACGTCCTTGAGCACGACCTCGATGCCGGCCTTCGCCGAGACGTACGCGATCGCCGCGCCCATCATGCCGGCGCCGATCACGCCGACCTTCTTGGCGGTGTACTTGTCGTACACGGTTGCGTCGGGCCCGCTCCCGGCGCCCCCGGGCCGCGACCCGCCGCCGTTGATGTGCTGCAGGTCGAAGAAGAACGCCTTCGTCATGTTCTTCGCGACCTGACCGATCACCAGCGACACGAAATAACGGCCCTCGATCACAGCGGCGGTGTCGAAGTCGACCAGCGCGCCCTCCACGGCGGCGGCCATGATCGCGCGCGGCGCCGGCATCGGCGCGCCCTTGAGCTGCTTGCGCAGGTTCGCGGGGAACGCCGGCAGGTTCGCCGCGATCGCGGGGGAGTTGGGCGATCCGCCCGGGATCTTGTACCCCTTCCTGTCCCACGGCTGCGTGGCCTCGGGGTTCGCCGCGATCCACGCCTTGGCGGCGGGCAGCAGCTCGTCGACCGACCCCACGACCTCGTCGACCACCCCGACCTGCTTCGCCTGCGCCGGCCGCATCCGCTGGCCCTGCAGCAGCACGCCCATCAGGGCGCCCTGCAGGCCGAGCAGCCGGACGGTGCGAACGACACCGCCGCCACCGGGCAGCAGGCCCAGTGTCACCTCGGGCAGACCGATCAGCGAGCCGCGGACGTCGGCCGCGATGCGGTGGTGCGTCGCGAGCGCGATCTCCAGGCCGCCGCCGAGCGCAGCGCCGTTGATCGCGGCCACCACCGGTCTGCCCAGCTGCTCCAGGCGGCGCAGGTCGGCCTTGATGCCCATCGACTCGTCGTAGAAGGCCTGGGCATCGGCCGGCGTGGCCTTGCTCAGCAGCTCGAGGTTGCCGCCCGCGAAGAACGTCTTCTTGGCGGAGGTCAGCACGACGCCGGTGATGGAGTCCTTCTCGGCCTCCAGCCGGTCGACGGTCTCCCGCATCGACGTGCGATACAGCTCGGTCATGGTG
Source organism: Tsukamurella soli (assembly GCF_039541155.1). Lineage (NCBI taxonomy): Bacteria > Bacillati > Actinomycetota > Actinomycetes > Mycobacteriales > Tsukamurellaceae > Tsukamurella > Tsukamurella soli. The sequence goes on along the minus strand of NZ_BAABFR010000014.1, from coordinate 32,462 downwards.
TTCGCGGAGCTGGCCGGGTCGTCCATGGTCAGCACGACGACGCCGTCGGCGTCCTGTTCCCAGCGGATCATGTTGTCAGACATCTGGTTACCTCAGAGCTTCTCGATGATGGTCGCGATACCCATGCCGCCGCCGATGCACAGCGTGATCAGGCCGTAGCGGCCTCCGGTGCGCTCGAGCTCGTCGAGGACGGTGCCGACCAGCATCGCGCCGGTCGCGCCGAGCGGGTGGCCGAGGGCGATCGCGCCGCCGTTGACGTTCACCTGCTCGCGGTCGAGCTTGAAGTCCTTCATCCACTTGAGGACCACGGACGCGAAGGCCTCGTTGAGCTCCCAGACGTCGATGTCGTCCTTCGAGAGGCCGGAGAGGGCCAGCACCTTCTCGGTGGCCGGGGTCGGACCGGTCAACATGATCGTCGGGTCCGAGCCGGTGACCGCGGTGGCGACGATGCGCCCGCGCGGGGTCAGGCCGGCCTTCTCGCCGCCCTTCTCGTTGCCGATCAGCAGCAGTGCGGCACCGTCGACGATGCCGGAGCTGTTGCCGCCGGTGTGCACGTGCGGCAGCTTCTCGACGGTGTAGTACTTCTGCAGCGCGACTGCGTCGAAGCCGCCCATGGCGCCGATGCCCTCGAACGCGGGCTTGAGCTTGGCCAGGCTCTCGACCGTGGTGCCGGGGCGTCGGTGCTCGTCGTTGTCGAGTACCAGCAGGCCGTTCTGGTCCTTCACCGGGACGACCGACTTGGCGAACCGGCCCTCGTCCCACGCCTGCGCGGCCTTGGCCTGCGACTCGGCGGCGAAGCGATCGACGTCCTCGCGGGAGAACCCCTCGATCGCCGCGATCAGGTCGGCGCCGATGCCCTGCGGCACGAAGTAGCTGTCGTAGTTGGTGGTGACGTCCTGGAACATGGGGCCACCGTCGGAACCCATCGGCACGCGCGACATCGACTCGACGCCGCCGGCCAGGACCAACTGGTCCCAGCCCGCCTTGACCTTCTGACCAGCGATGTTGGTGGCCTCGAGGCCGGAGGCGCAGAACCGGTTGATCTGCACGCCCGCCACCGTCTCCGGTAGGCCGCCGGCGATCGCCGCCGCGCGCGGGAGCACGCCACCCTGCTCGCCCACCGGTGACACCACGCCGAGGACGATGTCGTCGATCGACGCGGGGTCGAGCGTCGGGAAGCGGGCCTTGATCTCGTCGATCAGACCGACCACGAGGTCGATGGGTTTGGTCGCGTGCAACGATCCGCCGCGCTGCCTACCGCGCGGCGTCCGGATCGCCTCGTAGATGAATGCCTCGGACACGGGGTGCCTTCCTTGCTCGTCGTGCTTGCTCTCGCCCACGATACTCGACGCCACCTCAAAGAAGTTAAGCAACATTCTCTCACTTCGGCGGTTTTCCGCTCGGATCGTCGTGGCCCGGGTCACAATCACATGCATGACAGATTCAGACGCCCGGATCCCGTGGTTCCCCCAGGTCGAAGAGCCTCGATTCTCCCAGCGCAGGAACTGGAACAACCAGGTCCGCGTACATGCGCTGATGCGTGGTGCCGCGCCCGCGCTGCGGTACCGCGGTGCGACGCGCACATGGGCGCAGCTCGCCGATCGCGTCGGCGCGCTGGCGGGCGCGCTCGCCGAACGCGGCGTAGGTTTCGGCGACCGGGTCCTGGTGCTCGGCCTCAACCGGCCCGAGTACGTCGAGGCGGTGCTCGCCGTCACCGCGCTGGGCGCGATCGCCGTCCCGGTCAACTTCCGGCTGGCCCCACCCGAGGTGGCGTTCCTCGCCCAGGACACCGCCGCGGCCGCCATCGTCTACGAGGCGCCGTTCGACCGGCTGGTCGAGGCGACGGCGGCGAGCGGCGCGGCGCTCGGCGCCCGGATCAGGTTCGACGGCGCGCGGGACGGCGCCGACGGTGTCCGGTCGGAGGGTTTCGACGATCTCGTCGCCGAGGGACGGCCCGCGCCGATCGTCGACGTGCCGGACGACACCCCCGCGCTGATCATGTACACGTCGGGCACCACGGGTCGCCCCAAGGGCGCGGTGCTGACCCACGCCAACATGCAGGCGCAGGCCCTCAACAATCTGCTGGCACCCGGTAGCGTCGACCACGCGGCGATCGGCGCCGTCGCGGTGCCGATGTTCCACATCGCGGCCCTCGGCGTACTCGCATCGACGCTGCTCGACGGCGTACTCGCGGTGATCTTCCCGCTCGGGGCGTTCGACGCCGCCGAGGTGCTCGACACCCTCGAAGCCGAGGGCATCACCACCATGTTCATGGTGCCCGCGCAATGGCAGCAGGCAGTGCTCGAGCAGCAGGCCAGGCCGCGGAGGCTGGCGTTGAAGTATGTGTGGTGGGGTGCCGCACCCGCCTCGCGGACCCTGCTCGAGTCGCTGTACGAGACGTTTCCGCAGGCCACCGTCTGCGCGGTCTTCGGTCAGACGGAGATGTCGCCGATCACCTGCGCGCTCACCGGTGACGACACGCTGCGCAAGATCGGCTCGGTGGGCAGGGTCGTCCGGACCTGCGCCGCCCGCGTCGTGGACCCCGACATGAACGACGTGCCGGTCGGCGAGGTCGGCGAGATCGTCTACCGCGGGCCGAATCTGATGGCCGGCTACTGGAACAACCTGGAGGCCACCGAGACCGCGTTCGCGGGCGGCTGGTTCCACTCGGGTGACCTGGTGCGCCAGGACGAGGAGGGCTTCGTCTACATCATCGACCGCGCGAAGGACATGATCATCTCCGGCGGCGAGAACATCTACTGCGTCGAGGTCGAGAGCGCCGTCGCCGCGCACCCGTCCGTGCTCGACGCCGCCGTCATCGGCCGCGCCGACCCGAAGTGGGGCGAGACGGTCGTGGCCGTGGTGCAGCTGCGGCCGGGGGCCGAGCCGGTCACCACGGAGCAGATGTCGCAGTTCCTCACCGAACGCATCGCCCGCTACAAGCACCCCCGCGACGTGATCGTCGTGGACACCCTGCCCCGCAACGCCGCCGGGAAGATCACCAAGGCGCCGCTGCGCACCGACTTCGGCACGGCCGGCATCAGCTGACCGGGCCGACCCGAGCGAGCAGCGCGACGCGCGCTCGGGCGGCGGCACCGAGCCGCACAGTCAGGAGTTCTACCTCGAGCGGCGAGATCGGCCGCTCGGCGGTGTGCACCCCGAGTTCCGGAGTGCGTGCCGCTGTCGGGGATCAGAGCTGCCGGGGATCAGACGGCGGACCGGCCCAGCCGGTGTCGGATCCGCAGGTCCCACACCAGCATCCGGTAGGGCAGCTGCGCCAGCGGCAGCGGGATCGCGCGCTCGACACGCGCAAGGACAGCGAGCGTGCGGTCGAAGCTCCGCTGGTCTCGAGCGGACCATTCGATCTGCATCGCCTCGCGGAACACCGGCGCCAGGTAGCCGGCGGTGAGGAAGCGCTGGACGCGCCGTAGGGGGCCCAGGAGCGGCGAGGTGCTGACGAAGTCCATATCGACGATCGACCGCAGGTATCCCCGCGTCGCGTCGGTGGTGAGGATCTTCTGGCACATCTCGATCCACCGTGTCTCGAACTCGGCGCGGGTCGCCGGCCACATGCCCGGGCGCACCTGCAGGGTCGTCCCCAGCTTCTCCGAGCCGACGTAGAACAGCTCCTTCTGCTCGTCGCTCATCCGCCCCCGCAGCAGCTCGTGCGTGTCCTCGAATCCCACGTACAGGCACATCGCGACCCAGAGCTGCAGGTGCGGGTCCATGGCGTGGTACTTGACGGGACTGGCGGTGTCGCGATCCGAGAACACCTGGCGGTGTTGGCGATCCACCTCGGCGCGGTAGCTCGCACGATCGGCGTCCGAGCCGAAGATCACCACGGCCAGGTAGGTGAACGTGGTGCGGGTGCGCTTGATCGGATGGCGGAACAGGGCGCCGGAGTGCACGCGCGACTCCATCACGCCGTAGCCGACGCCCGGCCAGGACAGCTGCATGATCACATTGGCCGGCCCCGCGGTGACGGAGAGGCCCTCGGCCGAGTCCCGGAAGCGGGAGAGCACGTGCTCGGGCCGGTGCGGCGCGGCGATCACGATGCGACATCCGGCCCGCTGTGCGGGGCTGGGATCGTCTCGTCCGGTGCCGGAACGGATTTCGACGGCGATCATGTGTGGCCTTTCGCTACGGCGGCGCCCGATAGGTGAAAGAATAGTGACTTACTTACTTCCTGCGACCGTACACCGGCGAGGCAGGCGACGGGCCCGGTACGCTGGGATCCTTCGAGGAGAAGGGAAACTCCGCTCTCATGACGGCGACGCCCGAGCGGCGCAAACGGCCCAAGGACCGTCGCGCACAGATCGCGCAGGCGGCCGCGGCCGACTTCAGCAGGCGCGGCTACCACGGCGTCGGCATCGAGGACATCGCTGCGGCCCTCGACATCTCGGGCCCCGCGGTGTATCGACACTTCCCCAATAAATACGCGCTACTGGAGCACGCGATCACCACGCTGTCCGACGCCATGTGCGACGCCGTGTCGAGTGCGATCGACGGCGATCGGGACGCGTCACCGTCGGACCGCCTGGACGCTGCGCTCGCGGCGATCCTCGAGGTCTCCTTCGAGCGACGCAACACCGGTGGCCTGTTCCGCTGGGAGCAGCGGATCCTCGAGGCCGACGACCGCGCTCGGATCCGCAAGCAGCTGAACGAGATGATCAGCGACATCACGGATGTCGCCGATCAGGTGTACCCGGCGGTCCCGCGGAGCGATATGGAGCTGCGGGCGGTGGCCGCCACATCGGTGCTCGGCAGCGTCACGGCCCACCGCACGGTGCTCGCGCAGCGCAAGGCCGATATCGTCCTGCTCGAGGCGGCGCGGTCGCTGTTCGACCCCGCCCCGGTCCCGGCGGCCGTCTACCGACCGCCGACCGATCCGGAGCCCGGCTCTGCCGGCACCCGCGCCGAGCAACTGTTGGACTGCGCCGTCGAGCTGTTCTTCGCCAAGGGGTACCACAGTGTCAGCATGGGCCAGATCGGCACGGCCGCAGGCATCGTGCCGTCGGGTGTGTACCGGTACTTCCCGGGGAAGGCTGCGATCCTCGTCGGGGTGCTCGACCGTGCGGCCGCGGGCGTTGCGCAGGCGATCGAGTCCGCGACCTCCGAGGACGGCGATCCACGCGCGGTAGTCGACGAACTGTGCGAGGCATACGTCCGACTGTCGTTCACCGCCAGCAAGGTGATGACGGTGTACTTCCGCGAGATCGGCAACGTGCCCGACGCCGAGCGTCGCCGGCTCGCGGCGCTGCAGCGGGAGAACATCGGGCGGTACGCCGCCGCGGTGTGCGGTGTGCGGCCCGAGCTGTCGTCCGCCGAGGCCACCTACCTCGTGCACGCCGCGTTCGCGGTGGTGTTCGACGTGGGCCGCACCCGCCGCTTCGACCCGGCGCCGGAGTTCCAGGAGCTGCTGCTGGGCCTGGTGCGTCAGGTGCTGTTGGGCCCCGCGGCGTAACACGCTCGGCAGCAGCGGGGCCGGTCTATCGGGTACCGGACGGTGCAGCCGCGCCGGGGGCCGGGCCGTCTCCGCGCAGCGCGAAACCCGAAGTGGGATCGCCCACCTGGGTGATCAGCCAGTTCTGACCGCGGTCGACGGTCACGGAGTACACGGAGTCGGCCGCGTTCAGCTTGTGCAAGAGCCCGATAGCTTTTCCCAACGCCTCGTTCGTCGCCTCCAGCTTCCGCAGCTGGTCGACCTCCGCGTCCCGCGACGCCTGCGCCCGAGCTGCAACCCGCCGCTGGGGTGCCTTCGTCACCTGCCCACCCTCTCGCGGGATCAGGCCCGCGTCCAGATCGCCGTCGAACACCGCATCGCACCACCGCGTCAACTGACGCCTGGTGACCCCGCGCTCCCGCATGAAAGCGACCTTCGTCCCGTGCGGCATACGCTGGTACCCGTACACGAACTCACGGATCGTTTCCACAGTCCAGCCAGGGCTGATCGACATCGGTGAGGCTCCTCAACGACGCACAACCAGCGTGACACAGAGGGGCCGCGGGCGAAAACCGGCCGATCGGCGAACGAGAGGTCGACGAGAGGAGTCGCCGCGTGCGATTTCGCTGGTAGAAGGCCACTGATGTACCCTGGGGCGGTTGCCGCTAAGCGGTCACACTCCTGCCGCGGAAAGTCCGCGGCCGCATAGTCCACAGGAGGAGAGGCTCAAAGCCTATGCGTAAGTACGAACTGATGGTGATCCTGGATCCCAGCCTGGACGAGCGCACCGTCGCTCCGTCGCTCGAGACGTTCCTGAACGTGGTCCGCAAGGATGGCGGCACGGTCCGTGGAGTCGACATCTGGGGCAAGCGTCGCCTGGCCTACGAGATCAACAAGAACTCCGAGGGCATCTACGCGGTCATCGACATCACCGCCGAGCCGGCCACCGTGAGCGAGCTGGATCGCCAGCTCGGTCTCAACGAGTCGGTGCTGCGCACTAAGGTCCTGCGTCAGAACTGACCCCTAACCGGACTGGGAGAGACACATGGCAGGCGAGACGATCATCACGGTCATCGGGAACCTGACCGCGGACCCCGAGCTCCGCTTCACCCCCTCGGGCGCGGCTGTCGCGAACTTCACCGTGGCATCCACGCCGCGCACGTTCGACCGCAACAGCAACGAATGGCGGGACGGTGAGGCGCTGTTCCTGCGCTGCAACATCTGGCGCGAGGCAGCCGAGAACGTGGCCGAGTCGCTGACCAAGGGCACCCGCGTGATCGTGCAGGGCCGCCTCAAGCAGCGCAGCTACGACGACCGCGAGGGTCAGCGACGCACCGTCGTCGAGCTCGAGGTCGACGAGATCGGTCCCTCCCTCCGGTACGCGACGGCGAAGCCGAACCGCACCCAGCGGAGCGGCGGAGGCGGTGGCGGCGGTTACGGCGGCGGCCAGGGCGGATCGCAGGGCGGGTACGGCAACCAGCCGGCCGCCCAGCAGCCGGCGCCGCGGCAGAACCAGCCGCAGGACGACCCGTGGGGCAGCGCCCCGGCAGCGGGCGGCGGTTTCGGCGGTGGCTCGGAGGAGCCCCCGTTCTGACCGGCCCGCACCACATCACCAGAAACACTTTGCATCAATAAGGAGCTACCACCATGGCCGGCAAGGGCAATGGGCGGAAGGCGCGCGTCGAGAAGACGGTCAAGGCTAAGGCCTGCACCTTCTGCAAAGAGAAGAACCTCGTCATCGACTACAAGGACACCACGCTGCTGCGTCGTTTCCTGTCGGAGCGCGGCAAGATCCGCAGCCGTCGGGTGACCGGCAACTGCGTCCAGCACCAGCGCGACGTCGCCGTCGCCGTCAAGAACTCGCGTGAGGTGGCCCTGCTGCCGTTCACGTCGACCACGCGATAAGGGGGCCTTCCATGAAGCTCATCCTCACCGCCGACGTCGAGAACCTCGGCGTGCCCGGCGATACCGTCGAGGTCAAGGACGGCTACGGCCGCAACTACCTGCTGCCCCGCGGCCTGGCGATCCTCGCCACCCGTGGCGCACAGAAGCAGGTCGAGGGCATCCGCCGCAGCCAGGAGGCCAAGCGGGTCCGCGGTATCGAGCATGCCAACGAGCTCAAGCAGAGCATCGAGGGTCTCGAGACCGTCACCCTGGCGGTCAAGACCTCGGAGTCCGGCAAGCTGTTCGGCTCCGTGACCGCGGCCGACGTCGCCGGCGCGCTCAAGGCCGCCGGTGGCCCCACCGTGGACAAGCGCATCATCGGCCTGCCCAAGGGCCACATCAAGTCGACGGGTGAGTTCCCCGTCGAGGTCTCGCTGCACCCGGATGTGCGCGCGACGTTCTCGCTCACCGTCGGCGCCAAGTAACGCCGCCGCCGGTACGCACCGGACACAGCAGATACCCCCGCGGCCGTGAGGTCGTGGGGGTATCTGCGGTATGCGCTGACTACGCGACTGCCTGGGTTACGGTGACTGCTCGGCTACGCGACGACCGTCGCGACGCAGGGCGTGGAGGTCTGCGGTGCGATCCAGGTTGCGCCGGCCCCGACCTTGATCACGGCGTTGACGGTGACGGGGCCCTTACCCGTCACGATCGGCGTCGGGTCCAGGACGGGGTTCGGACCGGTGCCGCGGAGGACGACCGTCCCGTACTTGCCGGTGGTCGTGTTGTTCCAGCTCACCACAGCGGTGCTACCGAACGTCTGGATGATCACGTCACGCTGGCCGACGGTGGCAGTGCCCGACACGGTGACCACGCCCGGGCGCGTCACGACCAGCTTCAGGGTCCACTGCACCCGGCTCTGCGTCAGCAGGCCCACAGGATCGAGGCTGGAGCACTGCCCGGTGGCGACTGTCGGAGCGCTCGGCTGCGGCCGCGGCTTGGCGGGGGCGGCCTGTGCGGCGCCGGCGCTGGCGGTGAGGGCGGCTGCGAGTCCGAGGGTCGCGGCGGCTGCGCGGGCCGCGGTCGAGAATGTGCGCATCGAGGTGCGTCCTTCCGTTCGAGAGTCGGTGCTCAGCGTACGCGCCCGCCGGTATCCGGCTCTCGGTGAGCGCAGCAAAGCATTCGTGCAGGTCCACGAGTTGGTTAGGTGACCGACAGGTGACGCATCGTGGCTGTTGGTGAACTTCCGGAAAACGACATCACGCCTCGGGGTCATGCCCGGCGCCGTGACGTCTGCTCGACACGCCCGGCTGAAAGATCGCTGCGACACGCGGAAGCATTTCATTCCACAGACGTCCACATCTCGCTGATAGCTTTGACCTGCGAACTCTTCAGAATCCGACGATCTGTCCACAGGTTCTCCCCAATGGTCCACACCGGGGTCCCCATGGCTGCCGCGTGTTCTCCACACATGCTCCACAGATCCGTCCACAGGTCCGTTTGATCGGATCCGGCGATGCGCATACCGTTCCCCGTCGTCGCCCGCGTACGCCCGATCGAACCTGTCGGAGGGTGCGGGTAGAACGTGTGACGGAGTCGAACGCGCGCTCGATCTCTGGTTCGGGTGACGGTGAGTGTGACGACGGTGGCGGCCGTGCGGTACGCCGCAGAGGCTGAGATGAAGGAGCACACATGGCGGTCGTGGACGATCGGGAGTTCTCACCGCCGGGTGCACGCGATGCCGAGCCGGCCCCCGAGGACTTCGGCCGGCAGCCCCCACAGGACATCGCTGCCGAGCAGTCGGTGCTGGGCGCGATGATGCTTTCCAAGGACGCGATCGCCGACGTGCTCGAGTTGATCCGGCCGGGTGACTTCTACAAGCCGGCGCACCAGGCCGTGTATGACGCGATCCTGGACCTGTACGGCGCGGGTGAGCCCGCGGACGCGATCACCGTCTCCGCCTCACTGGACCGCAGGGGCGAGCTCAAGCGGATCGGCGGGGCGCCCTACCTGCACACCCTGATCTCGACGGTGCCCACCGCGGCCAATGCGGGCTTCTATGCCGAGATCGTCGCGGAGAAGGCCATCCTGCGTCGGCTCGTCGAGGCCGGCACGCGCATCGTGCAGTTCGGCTACTCCGGTTCCGAGGGCGCCGACGTTGCCGAGGTCGTCGACCGCGCACAGGCCGCCGTGTACGACGTCACCGAGCGCAACACCTCCGAGGACTACGTGATCCTCGAGGAGCTGCTGCAGCCCACGATGGACGAGATCGATGCGATCGCGTCCCGCGGCGGCATCAGCCAGGGCGTACCCACCGGCTTCACCGATTTCGACGCCGTCACCAACGGCCTGCACGCCGGGCAGATGATCATCATCGCTGCCCGGCCGGGTGTGGGCAAAAGTACTCTTGCTTTGGATATCTTACGATCTTGCTCGATTGAGCACGGGATGGCCAGCGCGCTGTTCTCGCTGGAGATGAGCAAGACCGAGGTGGTCATGCGCCTGCTGTCGGCGGAGGCACGGATCAAGCTCGCGGACATGCGCTCGGGCAAGATGAACGACGACGACTGGACGCGCCTCGCGCGACGGATGTCGGAGATCTCCGAGGCGCCGTTGTTCATTGACGACTCGCCCAACCTCACGATGATGGAGATCCGGGCGAAGGCGCGGCGGCTCAAGCAGCGCCACGACCTGAAGCTGATCGCGATCGACTATCTGCAGCTGATGACGTCCGGCAAGAAGGTCGAGTCCCGGCAGCAGGAGGTATCCGAGTTCTCCCGTCAGCTCAAGCTGCTGGCGAAGGAGCTCGAGGTGCCGGTGATCGCGGTTGCACAGCTGAACCGTGGTCCCGAGCAGCGCACCGACAAGAAGCCGCAGGTGGCAGATCTTCGCGAGTCCGGATCACTGGAGCAGGACGCCGACATGGTGATCCTGCTGCACCGCCCCGACGCCTTCGAGCGCGACGACCCGCGGGCCGGCGAGTGCGACATCATCCTCGGCAAGCACCGTGCCGGGCCGACGTCCACCGTCACCGTCGCCCACCAGTTGCACTATTCACGATTCGTGGACATGGCGAAGGGGTAGGGCGCTGCTGCTGTCCTACCCGATGGCGACGCTAACCAAACGCTACTATAACGCTATGAGCGTGGTGATACGGCAGTCCGAATTGCGCAACGACAACGCGGCAGTCATGCGCCGGGTCGCTAACGGTGAGTCCTTTGTGGTGACCGTCAACGGGCGTCCCGTCGCCGATGTAGTGCCGCATCGGCGGGAGACGGGTCGGCGTCGGTTCCTTCCAGTCGCCGAAGCCGCCGCGGCCTTCGCCGCGGAACCGGTGCACGACCCTGCGGGCTGGCGAACCGACCTGGCCGCCGCCGATGAGTTCCACGGCCTCGACGTACCTACCGACCCGTTCGAGCGGCGCAGCCGTTGACCCCCGACGAGCCTCGTCGTGCCCTGTTGGACACCTCCGTGGTGATCGACTACCCGGCTGCGCAGATCGCCGACGTCGCCGACGAGGTCGCGGTGTCCGCGGTGACCATCGCCGAACTGCAATATGGTGTCGCCGTCGCGAGCGACCCGCTGACCCAGATGTCTCGGCGGCGACGTGTGCAGACGATCCTCGACCGGTTCGAGGTGCTTTCGTTCGACGCGACCACAGCCGAGTACTACGGCGCCCTGGCCGGCCTCGTGCGCCAGCACGGCCGCAACCCGCGGCCACGCCGCATGGATCTGCAGATCGCCGCGTCCGCAGTGCAACACGGCCTGATACTGCTGACCCGCAACGGCGACGACTTCACCGGCCTGCACTCCGCACTGGCGGTGATCGACCTGCCGGACCGGCCCTGAGCGACACGCGGGCAGCGCAGTACGTGATGTCCAAAAAGAGACGGGTCGAACGCCACGTCCCCAAGGGTGTTCGACGAGCGTCGGCACCTCATCTCCGCGGTGCGCGCCGCACCTACCGCTCCGGTCGCAGTCCGTCTACCTCCTATACCGGCTCTTCCGATTTAGCAGGGGCGTAGCTGTCGGGGCCCAGGTGATTCCCCGTCGTTGGGGGACGGGTGCAGGCACAGGCTATCCGACGGCGGCGGATGCGGATGCGGATGCGGTGGCCGTAGCCGATGCGGCCGAGGTGCCGGGCGAGGCGGTTGAGGCCTTCGGCGGTGGCGTTGCTTATCCGGTGACGACCGCGGCGATCAGCGGCTGCTGACAGGTGTCGACAGTGGTTGCGAGGGTGTGGATCTCGGGAACAGTGGTGTCGGCGGCGAACCGGTAGAGCACCTCGACGCCTCCCGCAACGCGCGGCGTCGGGCGGCCAGGTCGTCGACCGCGGCGCAGGCGAGGACGCCGCGCAGCAGTTCCTTGGCGATCCAGGCAGCGAAGATCTGATCGTCGGGGTCCACCCGATGCAGGCTGGTGAGCAGCTCAGACTGCTGGGCGTCAGTGAGATGCTCGGCACCGCGCAGCAGCCGGCGGCGCAGCTGCCACTCCCGATCGTGGCGGCGGCCGCGGCGCCCACGCCGGTCGCGGGTGACCCGGCGGCGGACCTCGTCGACCATCCGGTTGGCCGCAGCGGTCACGTGGAACGGGTCGATGACGATCTGCGCGTGCGGCAGCGCCTCCCGCGCGACCTTCGCATACGTGGTGGACATGTCGAGGGTGACGTACCGGATGCGCTGCCGCCAGCACCACGGCTGCGCGGCCGGCCACGCGATGACGTCGCTGCTCGTGCGACCTTCGACCTGCCCCCTGCCCGGCGCGGCCAGTCGCGTCGACGATGCAGGTGTCGAACCGATCCCGCCACACCCGCTGCCCGGTCTGCGGGTCGAGGTGCCGGCCTGGCCCGGCCGCGGCGGCGGCCTCCGCATCGAGCAGCGTGTCGTGCCCGGCGTCGCCAAGCAACTCGGTGTCGGCGCCGAGAGCGTGCGCCGCTGGGGCGCCCAGGCGCAGATCGACGCCGGGCGACGCCCCGAGACCACCTCGGCGGAGTCGGAGGAGATCAATCGCCTCAAGGCACGGGCGCTGATTGCGCCCGGCGCACCCGACCGGCCTCGTCGCGCACGATCATGGACGCGAAGGTCATCGACGTCGTCATCGCGATCGTCTTCACGGTCGCCGTCGACGGTCGCCGCAGGATGACCTCGAGAGCCTGTACGGCCGGAGGAGGATGACCGCCCTCGTCCACCGTCGGCACCTGCCCGACGCGACCCCGGGCTCGGTGGAACTGGCGATGAGATACCTTGGACTGCAGGTTATCCGGTGGTCTAAGGGAGTCCGGATCACGGTGGCGGATCCGGCAGCGACACGGGCCCGGAACTGCTGCATCGCAACTTCGGCGACACCGAACCGAACCGCAAACGGGTCACCGAATTCACCTACGTGAGGACTGAATCCTGTTGGGAATACGTGGTGTTCATCATCGGCACCTTCTCGAGGCGGATCGTGGCAACGCCCGCAGCTCCAGGAGACGTCGCGTCGATCGGGTCCGTCGCCGACGCGTACGACAACGCCCTCGCCGACATCGAGTACGCCACCGCCGGCTGGGTGAGCTGGTACGACGACGACCGCCTGCACCACAGCATCGGCCTCGTCCCACCTATCGAGTCCGAGGCCGCTACGCTACCCGCGAACTCGAGTGTCGACCCGTATAGGGACGGCACGAAACCTCAGGCGATTCACCCCTGAGGTAGTGGGAATCGCGGCAGGGCCCGAGCCTGCGTCGAGCGGGGGTGTGTCGCTCCCGATCTGGGGGCGTGTGGGTCATCGCGTAGTGATCTACGGGTTACCTCTCACAGTGGCTCACAGACCCGTCTGGACGAGTCGATGAGGCTCATCGAAATTCCCCACCTGGGTGCGACGCCGTTATAAGGGGCGTCGGCTGGGTGCGATCGCTGTTCGGTGGGTTTCGTTGCGGGCGTGGTGATCTCGCAGGCGGTAGCTGTCGCCGTCGAGTTTGAGGACGACAGAGTCGAGTTTGAGGACGACAGAGCGGTGGAGCAGTCGGTCGAGCAGGATCGGGCCGGCGAAGAACCGCCTCATCTGACGAGGACTCGGCCAGGGCCTCTGATCGGTGGCGAGGTGGCCTCGGGGTCCGGCGTATTCGGTGGTCACCGTATCCGCCGAAGTCGACGTCGTCCTACTCCTCGGATTCGTGTGTTTCGAAGAACGTGGCGACCTCGCCCGTGAGCGCTCGCACCTGCGCTGCTGTGGCCACGGTGTCGATGCCGGCGCTCGGGAGCAGGTCGGCGAGACGCTCAGCGGTCGAGATCGGGTGTGCGGGGTCGTTGATCCACGGGCGCAGCAGCACCGGTTGGTGGATGGTCATGAGGGCCGCGAGTGCCGCCGCACCTCGTGTTTCGACCAGCCCAGCCATCTGCAGGTACATCTCGCGCTGGGCTACGCGCGTGGCCCAGGCGGTGGGCGGGAGCACCAACGCGAGACAGCGGAAGCGTTCGGGTGCGCGGACGGCCGCGTGGAGCAGCGTGCCCACGCCCATCGATACGCCCACGGCATCGACTCGTTCCTCCGGCGAGACCACGTCGAGGAGGTCGAGCAGGTCTTCGGCGAGCCGGGGCCAGGTGAAGTCGTCCGGCGCGGGGTGCTTCACGGCGGAGTCGCCGTGGCCGCGCGCGTCATAGCGCACCAGGCGACGCCCGTGTCCGATCGCGGGTGACCAGTCGAAGATCCCCGAGGCGACATCGTTCGCTCGCGACGAGCCGAGGCCGTGCAGCGCGACGACCGTGGGGCCGTGTCCCTCTCGAACGTCGAAGGACAGCGTTGCTCGCCGGACCTCGAGGGTGTCCGACCACAGCTGGGTCATGCCGACACCTCTGCGCGGCCGAGCCGGCTGGGGAGCAGCACGACCTTGCCGTGCGGATTCCCAGACAGACTGAGCTGGACGGCGTCGCGCCACTGCTCGAACGGGAAGGACTTCGCGATCGGAAGTCGGAACGCTCCCTGTGCGGCCAGGGACGCATACTCCGACATCAGACCGGTCAGCGGAGTGAGGCCGGGTCGGAACTCATCGATGTTGACCCGGGCGCCGAGGGCTCGAGATCGCTCGCCACCGTCCGGCCCGCAGAGCTCACCGGATTCCCTGCCCGCTGCTCATGGTGGTCGCCGACACCGACACCATGGCCCCCACCAAGCCGGCCACTCGCATGGCCGCCCGCGCGCCGCGCGGCGAGTTGTACCGCAGCCGCCGTGGACATTACGACGTCTACCTCGGCGGCATCGACCATGCCGACGTTCTTCGGGTAGAACTGGAATTCCTCAACCGCCACGCCTCCGCCGTCGACGACGTCACCGAACCACCGACTGCCCGGCAGTCGCCACCTGTCGCAGGTCGTACCTGATTTGCGAGGAAGCCGTCACCCGTCGGCCCGGCCCGGCCCGGGTGCGCGTCACGGACATCCTCGGGTTCGGCCCGCGGGACGTCCCGTCCTTCTCGATCGGAGAGCCCGCTGAGCGAGGATGATCGACCCGTGCATCCGCCGATCATGCGCGGCGTCGCCGCGGCCTACACCCGGCACGGGGTCGGATTCCTGCGGCGCGCGATGCTGCTCGGCCAGCTGGGGGTCGCCGTCGTGTTCGCGGCCGTCGGCCCGCTGCTGACCCGACTGTTCGCGCCGGACCTGACGGTCGCGGATCTGCTGATCCTGGCCGGGCTCGCGCTCGCCATCTGCGTGACCGACATCGTCTTCGCCACCGTCGCCGTCGGCCCGCACCTGCGCACACTCGAGCAGTGGCTGCGCACGCGTGACCCCGCGACCGCTGCGACAGCGTGGCAGGCGGCCGCCGATGTGCCGTTCGCGACGCTGGGCCGCCGCCGGACGGCCTTGTTCGTCGCCGCGCTCAACGCGGCGTGGATCGTCGCGATGGTGGCGCTGCAGAGCCTTCCTGCGAGGGAGCTACCGCTGTTCGTTCCCGGAGCGATCCTGTTCTGGCTGTACTGGCTGGCACTACGGTTCATGCTCGTCGAGCAGCTGGTGCGCCCGATTCTCGCCGATATCAGCGTCACCGGCGAGGGCAGCGTCGACACCCCGGTCGCGGTGCGGATCACGCTGGCGCAGAGGCTTTTCCTCGCAATACCGGCAATCACCGTGATCGCCGGAACCGTAGTCGCGGGGGTCGTCGGCGATCACACCATCGCGACCGTCGCGATCGGTGCGGGTGTATCGATCGGGGTCGCTGTCACCATCGCCGGCGCGCTCGTGCTGTTGGTGACCCGGTCGGTGACGGAGCCGATAGCCGACCTGCGTGATGCAGCCGACCGGGTCAGCGGCGGGGACGTCGACGTGCGGGTACCGGTCACCGCTACCGACGAGATCGGCACCCTGGCACGCTCTTTCAACGCCATGGTCGCCGGGCTCCGCGAACGTGAACGTATCCGCACCGCGTTCGGCACCTACGTCGACCGCTCCGTCGCCGACCACATCCTCGCGGTCGGCGACGACTCGCTCGCCACAGGCGAGGAGGTCGAGATCACCGCCATGTTCCTCGACGTGCGAGGCTTCACGGGCTACACCGAGCACCACCCGGCCCGCGAGGTCGTCGCCATGCTGAATCGGCTGTTCGCCACCGCCGTCCCGATCATCCGTGCGCACGGCGGGTACGTGGACAAGTTCGTCGGCGACGGGCTACTCGCTGTGTTCGGCGTCCCGTACCGCCACCCCGACCACGCCGAGCGTGCGCTGGGTGCGGCGCTCGCCATCGCCGCGGCCGTCGACGCCCGCCCCGGCGACGAACCGAGGATCGGTATCGGTCTCAACTCCGGCACCGTCGTGGTCGGAAACATCGGCGGAGCAGGACGATTCGACTTCACCGTGATAGGCGACGCGGTGAACGTCGCCGCGCGCGTCGAATCCGCGACCCGACAGACCGGTGACACGGTGCTCCTGAGCGAACACACTCACCGCATGCTGCCTACACCCCGTCAGGCCACGATGGCTGCCAGGCCACTGCTTCCGCTGAAGGGCAAGACCGAACCGGTCGCGCTCTACGCGCCCGGACCATCAGGGTGAGGCCGGGTGTGCAGCAGGGCCACCCGGAACGCGCCGATCCGCAGTAGGAACTGGTGCAGGAGGGGCAGTGTGATCCGGTAGCCGAGGGGGAGTCGGCGGCGCAGTGGCTGGGGTGGTCGAGCGATGGTGGTCGACTCGACAAGGCGCAGGCCGAGTGATTCCAGGGCGCGTGGATCGTCGCAGGCCCATCCCCATCGAGCGTCCAAACCAGCCGCCTCGACGCGATTGTGCTGCATGCGCATCATGCGGCGGCTGTAGGTGTCCAGTGCGATGCCGGCGTCGGGAAAGCGGTGCGCGATCCGGGTCAGCGTGCGCCGCACGTCGTCTTCGGGCAGATAGACCAGCACGGCCTCGGCCACGAAGAGATACGGCCCCGGACTGGTAGCGACCCGGTCCATCCAGTCGTCGTCGAGTACGGACGCGGCCAAGCTGTGGCGGCGGTCGGTGTCGGCGAAGAACCGACGGCGTAGTGCGATGGTGTCGGGGAGGTCGAGGTCGAACCAGTGCACGGTGCCGTTGTCGACGCGGTCGAAGCGGGTGTTGAGTCCGGTACCGATCTCCACGACCGTGCCGTGCGGGTGCGTGTCCAGAAACGAGCGCACCCACGCGTCGAACAGCGCGGTGCGCAGCACCATGACCACCGAGCCCCGGCCGCGGTCGTACTTGCCGACCGGGAGGTCGATCGACTGCACGAGCTCGACCGCTCTCGGGTCGGATAGGAGCGGGTGTCGCTTACCCGTCTCGCGGGCGCGAGCGGCGAGCGGGATGAACAGGGTCTCTTCGGCGCCGCCGAGCTGAGCGGTGATCTTGTCGGCCATGGCCGGCTCCCTCCGAGGTCGGGCACTGCTGGTGCAGCCTCCGGTAATTAGATACACACGTATCTAATCACCACACGGGTTAGGATACAAGCGTCTCTTAAGGAGGGTGATGTCGTCGATGTCGGTTCGGTCCGGAGAGGCGGGCGGTGACGGTCGGTCACGTCGCCGCGGCGCCGTTCTGGAGCAGGCACTGCTGGACGCGGCGTGGGAGGAGTTGGCGGCGGTGGGGTACGCCGCCGTGACCATCGACGCCGTCGCCGCGCGGGCCGGGACGAGTCGCGCGGTGGTCTATCGACGCTGGCGCAACCGGCCGGAGTTGATGATCGCCGCGTTGCGCCGGCACCGCCCGATGCTCTCCGGTGAGGCGCCGGACACCGGGAGTCTGCGGGGGGATGTGCGCGCGTTGTTGACCCGCGTGGCACAGCGGCTGACCGAGCTCGGGCCGGAAACCGTCTTCGGGCTGCTCGGTGACTTCTTCGCGGACGCCGAGATGGTCTCCCGCGTCCAGGAGCATGTGCTGCATATCCAGGCAGATGTCATGGCCGCGATCCTCGACCGGGCGCGCGCGCGAGGCGAGATCGTGGCGGACGTCCCCGCGCGGGTCGCTACGCTACCGGTCGACCTGTTCCGCCACGAACTGCTCGTGCGCCGCAGCCCACCGTCGCCGCAGGCGGTCGACGACATCGTCGACCAGGTCTTCCTTCCCCTCGTCCAGCTTCCCCTCGTCCAGCTTCCCCTCGTCCAGCTTCCCCTCGTCCAGCGCCGTGACCGGTCCGGCCCACCCGGCTGAACGGATCAGGACCTGACGGCATATACCCGCCGGTGGTCAGCGCTGTTCGGTCACCGCGCTCTGCGCGCCGGCGTAGTCGTCGTCCGATACGGCGTCGTTCCAATCCGTGCCGCTGTGGGACGCGCTGGCGACGACCGCCGCGACGTGGACGGCCAAAGTCTGGGAGGTGGCTCCGTGCCAGTGCTCTACGCCCGGGTCGCAATCCACCGTCTCGCCGGCGCGGGCTGCGATGACGTCGCCGTCACGGGTGCCGACGAGCGCGATCCCCTCGAGCACGTGCAGGGTCTGCCCGTTGGGGTGCACGTGCCAGTTGGTGCGGGCGCCCGGGGTGAAATGAACG
Source organism: Tsukamurella soli (assembly GCF_039541155.1). Lineage (NCBI taxonomy): Bacteria > Bacillati > Actinomycetota > Actinomycetes > Mycobacteriales > Tsukamurellaceae > Tsukamurella > Tsukamurella soli. The sequence goes on along the minus strand of NZ_BAABFR010000014.1, from coordinate 14,161 downwards.
ATGCCGGCCGACAGGTATGCCGGCGCGGCGGGGGCCGCGATCGGAGTGACGTACACGTCGCCGGTGAAGCGGTCGGCAGGGCCCTTGGCGGTCGGGGTGACGGGAGTCAGGTTCATCGGTACTCCTCCTGTGTTCGGGGTGATCTGTGTTCAGGGTGATATGGAACTTATGGTGTGACAAGGACTTTCAACGCACTACGGGAATCCATCGCCTGGTACCCGCGTGCGACGTCGGCCAAGGGCACTTCCGCATCGAATACTCGGCCGGGGTCGACGTCGCCGGAGAGCACGCGCGGCAGCAGGGTGTCGATGTATGCGCGGGCGGGCGCGGGACCACCGGTGAGGGTGATGTTCGGGCCGAAGAGGCTGCCGAACCCGATGGGGGCCTCCTCGTACTGCGGGACGCCTACGCGGCTGATCACGCCCCCGGCGCGGACGGTGCCGACTGCCTGTTCGTAGGCGGGCATATGCCCGACGGCCTCGATGACGACGTGGGTGCCGTCTCCGCCGGTCAGGTCGCGGACCCGCGCGATGCCCTCGTCCGACCGTTCGGTGACGACGTCGGTGGCGCCGTAGTCGCGTCCGAGGTCGGTCCGGTCGGTGTGGCGGCCCATCAGGATGATGCGCTCGGCGCCGAGTTGCTTGGCGGAGAGCACCGCCATGAGTCCGACGGCGCCGTCACCGATGACGGTGACCGTCGTGTGCGGGCCGACCCCGGCTTTGATCGCGGCGTGGTATCCGGTCCCGTACACGTCGGAGAGCGTCAGCAGCGACGGGATGAGCGGCGAGTTCTCGTCGACCGGGACGGCGACGAGGGTGCCGTCGGCGAGCGGTACCCGCAGGGCCTCGGCCTGCATTCCGGCGACATCGCCCGCATTCCAGAATCCGCCGTGGCGGCAGGAGGTCTGCAGGCCTGCACGGCAGAACTCGCACGTGCCGTCGGACCAGGCGAACGGCGTGATCACCAGATCGCCCTTCTCGATGGTGGTGACCTCGGCGCCGATGTCCTCGACGACGCCGACGCATTCGTGGCCCATCGAGCTGCCCGTCGGTGTGTCGGGCAACGAGTGGTAAGGGTGCAGATCGGATCCGCAGATGCATGCCCGCACGACGCGCACGATCGCATCGGTCGGGTCGACGATGGCGGGGTCGGGGACTTCGGTGACGCGGACGTCACCGGCGCCGTACATGAAGGTTGCTCGCAAGGGGTCTTCCTCCTCGTGGTTCATGGTCATTTCGGCGGGATTCGAGCGCAGGGGCCCGTGCCGCGTGGCGGTGAGTGCGCGTCATCCAGTCAATGCCCTACTCACCGCATGCGGGAGTGCCTGGTCTTCCGGGTACCGCCGGTACCTCCCTCGTACCCGGGCGCAGACCTACGGTGGAGGCATGAACAACCGAGACCAGGTGCGCGAGTTCCTGCGCTCACGCCGCGAGCGCATCACCCCCGCCCAGGCGGGCCTGCCCGCCTACGGTGGTGGTAATCGGCGGGTCAAGGGCCTGCGCCGGGAGGAGGTCGCGCTGCTCGCGGGTGTCAGCATCGACTACTACGTCCGGATGGAGCGTGGACACCTGTCCGGGGCCTCCGATGCCGTCTTGGAAGGCGTGGCCACCGCCCTGCACCTCGACGAGGCGGAGCGGAGCCATCTGTTCGATCTCGCTCGCGCCGCCCAACCCACCCCGGCTGGCAAGCGCAGAACGAAACCGGTCGGCGTCACCGCGGGGATCCAACAGGTCCTGGACGCGATCACCTCACCGGCGTGGGTGCGAAACGCGCGCCACGACATGCTCGCTGCGAACCGCATGGCCCGCGCCCTGTACGCCCCCGTGCTGGCAGACCCGCGGCGTCCTGCCAGCAACGCGCGGTTCGTCTTCCTCGACCCTGCGGCGCACGACTTCTACACCGATTGGGAACGCGCCGCCGACGATATCGCGGCCATGCTCCGGTCCGAGGCCGGACGCAACCCGCACGACAGGCAACTCATCGAACTGATCGGGGAGCTGTCGACGCGCAGCGAGGAGTTCCGTCGACGCTGGGCCGCCCACAACGTCAGGTTCCATCGCGCGGGGCAGAAGAAGCTCCACCACCCGATCGTCGGGAACCTCGAATTGGATTTCGAGGCGATGGAGTTTCCCTCCCATCCCGGGCTGACGCTGCTCGTCTACACCGCCCCGACCGGTACTCCCACCGCCGACGCCCTCGATCTGCTGGGCAGCTGGGCGGCTACCGAGAGCCTCGCGGAGGTCGCGGTGCAACGCGACTGACGCGGTTGCCGCTCCGGTTCGCCGACGCGGTGCTCAACGCGCATCGAATGCCCTGGTCAGCGCCGTGACGAGCCGCTGAAGGTAGTCGTCGCTCACCTCGCTGTGGGTGACGGCGAGCCGCCAGTACAAGGGGCCGGCGACCAGGTCGAGAGCGAGGTCGACGTCGGTGTCCGCCGGCAGTTCGCCCCGATCGATCGCGCGGTCGAGGAGGCCGGCTGCCTGCGCCCGGCGCGGCTCGCGTAGGGCCTCCACCAGTGACTGCGACAGCTCCGGGTTACGTGCGGCCTCGGCAAGTAGGTCCGGTGCGATCACGCCGACCAGTGGATGCGACAGAACGTCGCGCCCCGCTCGGAGGTAGGCCTCCAGGTCGGTGACGAATGCACCGGTGTCGGGCACGGTCAGGCCGGTCATCGCCACGGGCGTGACCAGACCGACGACGAGTTCCTGCTTCGAGGACCAGCGGCGGTAGATCGCCGTCTTGCTCACCCCGGCACGCTCCGCCACTGCTTCGATCGACAGCCGACCGAAGCCGACCTCGGCCAACAACGCGAAGGTCGCCGTGCGGATCGCCTCCGTCACGCGCTCACTCGGCACTGCGGCGCCTGCGGGACGCCGTCCGCCGGCTCGGGTCTGGGCCATGTCGGAGATCCTACTGCGTCGCAACGCTTGCGTATCGACGTTAGGCGACCTACGCTGAATTAGGTCGAAACGTATGCGTAGCGACGAAATCGTTTCATTGAAGGGTGCGTAGCTCATGAAGTTCCTGTTCGACGACGAGGCGTTCTCCTTCGAGACCCTGCGGACCACCGGTTTCAGTGAGTACGGCGGAGCGCAGCTCGGAGAGGTGATCGCACTCGCGGGCCGCGTGACGGATGGCGACGAGGAGAGCTGGCTGAACGAGTGGAGTGCACTCGCGCGACGCGTTCACGGCATCGCCGACGGTGCCCGCGGCGCCGGTCACCGCGTCAGTGCCCGCGAGGCGTACCTGCGGGCGTCCAACTACTACCGGACATCGGAGTTCTTCCGGCGTGCGGACCCGGGCAACGATCCGGTGGTCGAGGAGCTCTCGAGGCTCTCCCGCGAGACGTTCGCCGCCGCGGTCGCGTTCTTCGACGCTCCAGTGGAGCGGGTCGCGATCCCCTACGGTGACACGACCCTGCCGGGCTACCTGTTCCTGGTCGACGGTGACCGCGTGGCCCGGCCGACCGTGGTCTACAACAACGGCTTCGACTCGACACTGGAGGAGTCGTGGTTCGCCGTCGGCGCCGGTGCACTACGCCGGGGCTACAACGTGCTCGCGTTCGACGGTCCGGGCCAGGGGGAGGTCATCCGGGAGCAGGGTCTCGTCTTCCGCCACGACTGGGAGAACGTCATCCACCCGGTCATCGACTTCGCTCTGACGCGCCCCGAGATCAAGGCGGATGAGATCACGCTCTTCGGCTACAGCCTCGGCGCCTACCTGGTCGCTCGCGCGGCGGCATTCGATCATCGGGTGCACGCCGTGATCCTCGACGACGGTTTCCTCAGCTTCAGCGCGGCCTACGAGACGAAGATCCCCCCGGCCCTACTCGCGGCTCTCCATGGCGGGCGTGACGCAGAGTTCAATGACGCTATCGGTCGAATCGCCGCCGGCAACACCCAGGTGCGCTGGGGCATCGACAACGGCCTGTGGGTCCTCGGCGCCGCCACGCCGGCCGAGTACCTGCGCAAGGTCGCCGATTACACCCTCGAGGGCGTCGCGGACCGGATCCAGGCGCCGACCCTGGTCATGGACGCCGAGAACGACGCCTTCTTCCGCGGACAGCCGGAACGTCTACAAGCGGCGATGAGCGCCGCTCCCAGCACGGTTGTCACATTGACGGAGTACGACGGGGCCGGCGAGCACTGTCATGTCGGCGCCACCGGCTACTCCCACCAGGTGATGTTCGACTGGCTGGACGACGTCTCGGCGTCGAAGCGGTCCTGACTCGGCGACTACGGCCGGCTAAGCGCCCTTCGTGGGGCTGATGTAGCGCAGATAGAACGCGCCGAACACGAGGACGATCCCCACGTTCACCATCAGTCGCGGCCAGAAGTGGTGCCGGAACACCAGGAAGTCGACACCCACGATGACCGCCACCATTGCGATCACGGTCAGTACGATCGGTGCCTGCCGTCCCATGAGTCCGTTGTACGCCCGCGGCCACTCGTACGCTCGCGATCTGCGCACCACCGCCGCTGCTCGGAGTATCCACGCCGAGCCGGTATGCGGCGTATACCTGGTAACGACCGGACCCGACCCGAGAGGCGCCACCGATGGCTCGGCACACCGTCCATACGCGAGTCCGCGGTCCCTGGTCCCTCGCCACCAGCCGCGTGTTCTGGGAGGGCTTCACGCCCGCGGCTCTCCAGGCGAGCATCGGAGACGCCGCCGGCACGTTGCGCACCGTCTTCCGCGTCGACGCGGATTGGACGGCGGCCGCGGCCGAGGTGACCCAGGACGGGCAGACCGCGATCGTCACCGTCGAGGGCGACGGCGACCTCGACGCCGCCGCGGCGCAGGTCGCGCGCTTCCTCTCGCTCGATGTCGACGCGACCCGGTGGCCCGAGGTCGGACGGCGGGACCCCGTGATCGCCGACGCCCAGGCCCGACTTCCGGGACTGCGCCCGTGCGGTTTCCACTCCCCGTACGAGGCCGCGGCCTGGGCGGTGCTGTCCCAGCGACTGCGGGTCGTTCACGCCGCGAAGCTGCGAGCGGCGCTCGTGCGCGACCACGGCGACCAGGGCGCGTTCCCCGCGCCCGCCCGGCTACTCACCCTCGATCTCGACCTGCCCGGGCGGAAGACGGAGTACCTGCACGCGGTTGCCGACGCCGCGCTGGACGGCCGGCTCGACGGTGCGACGCTCAATGCCGCCGACCCGCAGGTGGCTGTGCGTGAGCTGCAGACGATCAAGGGGATCGGCCCGTTCGCCGCCGAACTCGTGGTGCTGCGCGGCGCGAACGCCCCGGATGCGCTGCCGCACAACGAGCGTCGCCTCGACGCCGAGATCGAGGAGAGATACGGTGCGGCGCAGACTCTCGACGAGGTAGCCGAGGCGTGGCGGCCGTTCCGGACCTGGGCGGCGGTGCACCTGCGCGCGCTGCGCGAGCAGCGCACGCATGAGATGGCCGGCCCGGGGCCCTCGGCGACCACCGATCCGCACTGAGCCTGCGGCGGCGCCTGTGTAGCGTGGCGGCCATGAGCGATTGGCGGGAACAGCGGGCGGCCACGGTGCGGTCGCTGATCACCCGGGCCGAGCCCGACGTGGTCGAGGAGAGCAAGTGGCGCAAGCCGTCGAATCCTGATGGCGTACCGACGTTCTCGCTGTCCGGGCTGATCTGCACCCTTGAGACCTACAAGGACAAGATCAAGGTCACGTTCGCCAAGGGCGCATCGCTCGACGACCCGGCCGGTCTGTTCAACGCCAGCCTCGGCGCGGGCACGCGGCGCGCCATCGACATCCACGAGTCCGACGAGCTCGACGGTGACGCGTTCGTCGCGCTGATCCGTCAGGCGGCCGACCTCAACCGCGGGTAGGGGCAGTCACCGTCGTTCGATCCAGAGCGCCAGAGCGTCGGCGGTCGTGATGTGGTCGATGCCGCGGATCGCGGCGCCGCGCAGCGGTCCGTCCTCGCCGTGGACACCGTCGACCACCGGCGGCGGCGCCTGCTTGCGGAACGCCATCAGGCCGGCGAGGTACGCCTCGTCGAAGGCGGTGACGGCCGCGTCGCGCAGCGGCGTCGCGAGCCCGCCCAGCGTGACCATGTCCGGATCGTGGATGTTGACCAGCCCGGCGATACCGCTGCCCAGCGAGGCGCCGACGGTGTCGAAGGCGCGCCGGGCCACGTCGTCGAAGCCCGTCCGACGCGCTCGGGTGATCACCCGGCGGGTGTAGGTGATGGGGTTCCGCGGAGGCCGCTCGCCGAGGAGCGCAGCGAGCGCCAGACCGTCGACGGTGAGGCCCCAACAGCCGTACGCGCCGCACGGGCACAGCCGCGTGCGGTCCCCGAACGGAACGTGCCCGTACTCGCCGGCGCCGCCGTGCGCGCCCATCGCGGGCACGCCGCCTACGATCAGCGCGCCGCCGATGCCGGCCCCGACCATCAGGTGGAGCACCGTGCCTACCCCGCGTGCCGAGCCCGTCCGCGCCTCGGCGAGCCCGGCCAGGGTCGCGTCGTTGCCGACCAGCACGGGCAGATCGACGTCGGTGGGCAGCTGGGCCGTGAGCCGCGACAGGTCGACGTCCCGCCACCCACGGGAGCTGAACTGCACCAGACGGTCGTCACTGATGGTCCCCGCCACCGACAGCGATACCGCCCGGACGCGGTCGGCGTGGTGCGCGTGGATCTCCCGAATGGCGTCGGCCATGTCGCCGAGGACCCGCTCGGGGTCTCCCTGCAGACGTGTCGCCTGCGCGTCGATCACCGGCTCGCCGCCGATGTCCGCGTGTCCCACCCGCCAGCCGGTAACGGTCAGCTCCGCTGCGATCACCAGCGGCCCGCGTGGGTGTGGCCGCAGGATCGTGGTGGGTCGGCCTCGGCCCTGGGCGGGGGCGGGGGTCTCGTCCACGACGTCGCCCTCGCGGAGGCGAGCGAGCAGCTCCGTCGCCGCCCCGCTGCGGATCCCGAGCCCCGCGGCCGCCGCCGTCCGGGTTATCCCCGGCCGCTCGCGAACCAACTCGACCAGCCTGGCCGCGGTGAGTGCGCGCGCCGACGCTGCCGGGCTCTGCTGTGAATCTCCTGACTGACGCGCCACGGTGCCGATGATCCCACTTCCAATAAACTCGATATACGAGTATATTTTCGCCCATGCTGACCACGCCGACCGGAGCCACCCGGTCCGGTGTCCGCGACAATGTGGTCGGCCTGCTGTCGCTGTCGCTCGCCACCTGTCTCGCGGTGACGACCGAGATGCTGCCGGTCGGCCTGCTGCCGTCGATCGGCGCGACGTTCGGCGTCGCCCCGTCGACCACCGGGCTGCTCGTGACCGCGTTCGCCGGGATGGTCGCAGCCTTCTCCGTCCCGCTCGCGATCGCAACCCGCCGGCTGCCGCGCAAGCCGCTGATCCTGGCGACGGTGAGCACCTACGTGGCGAGCAATGTATTGATCTCCGTGGCACCGACGTTCGCGATGGTGGCCGTCGGACGCGCAGTGGGCGGGCTGGCGCACGCGCTGTTCTTCGCGGTGGCGATCGGGTACGTCTTCCGGCTGGTGGAGCCGGGGCAGGTGGGACGGGGATTGGCGATCGTCGCGGGCGGCTCCACAGCGGGATTCGTCCTCGGTGTACCGCTGTCGACGGTGCTCGGGGCGGCGGTCGGATGGCGCGCGTCGTTCCTGGTCCTGGCCGTGGTGCTGGCGCTCGCGATCGTCGGGATCACGCGCCTCCTGCCCCCCGTGGGGAGCGGGGGACCGAGCGAGCGGGCCGAGAGTCGCACGGGTCGTGTCGATCTCGGGCTCGTGGCGTCGTCGAACATGTTGACCTTCGTAGGGCACTACACGGTGTACACCTATGTGAGCGTCGTCCTGGTCACCGCAGGTGCCCGGCAGGCGGCGATCGGCCCATTGCTGATGGTGTGCGGAGTGTGCGGGCTGGTCGGGCTGTGGTGCACGGGCCGGTGGATCGACCGCCGGATGCGGGCCACCGTGCTCGTCGTGCTCATGGCGCTCGCCGTGTCGATCCTCGGTGTCGGGGTCGCGCATCGCTGGCTCGTCGGGACCGTGATCGCCGTCGCGGCGTGGAGCGGAGCGTTCGGCGGTACACCGTCGATGTTTCAGGCCGCAGCGGGGCGGGCGGCGTCGGGCGCGCCGGAGCTGGCCGGAGCGTGGATCAACGCGACGTCCAATCTCGGTATCGCCGCCGGCGCCCTGATCGGCGGGTCGATCCTGCGGTCCGGTTCCGCCGTAGCGCATCTGACGCTGGTCGGAGCCGTCCTGGTACTGACCGGATCGGGCGTGGCGGCCGCGGCGCGGCGCGCGTTCTCCGGTGCGCTGGAAGGAGATGCACGCCGCGACGAGTCGCGCGTGCGGGAGGGGTGAGGCAGATGGCGCGAGCGATCCGGAGGACCGCTGGAGACCCCGGGGCGGAGCGTTCGGCGGCGCTCGCAGCGCACCTGGAGATCGGCCGGCCGGCAGGTGGCGAGCGCCGGGGGCAGAGCCCCGTCCGCACATTCCGCCTGCCGACCGACATGGACTGCCGCCTCGTCGACACCGCCCGCTCCGAGGGGACGACCCCGTCCGAGCTCGTGCGAAAGGCCGTCGCGGAGTATCTCATCCGCCACTCGAGCTGATCGGCGCGCGAGTCGCGCGCCGGGCGGGGACGGCGCCCGAGGCGTCAGCCGACGCGGACCGCGGCGGTGCCCAGCGTGGTGTACTCCATCGTGAATCCACCGCCCAGGCTGTCGATCGCGGCGCCCACCGCGTCCAGGATCCCCTGCAGGAGTCCGCGGGCCAGGCGGGTGAGGCCGCCCGTGGTGGGCAGCAGCGCGAGCCACTCGTCGCGCGTGTACCGCCGCTCCCAGTCGAATCGCCAGGACTGCGGCTCGTCGAACGCACCGGTCCCGCGGATCCGGTCCGCGACATCGTCGTACAGACGCCGGTACGCCTCGACTGGACGGCGCGCGGGGCCCCTGAACGGGGAGTCGGGCACCGCGGTCCGATACGCGACGGCGAAGGGCTCGGCTACCTCGGCGGGTGGCTCGAAGACGTGGCCGAACACCGCCAGCCGACCACCCGGACGCAGCACACGCGCCGCCTTGGCCGCGCCGATCTCGGGATCCACCCAGTGCCACGACTGCGCCGCCGTCACCGCGTCGAACGTCCGTCCGGCCGGTTCCCACTCCTCGAAGGTGGCCACCTCGGTCGGAATCCCACGGGACCGAGCGAATGCGGCCATCCGCGGATCCGGTTCGACACCGAGGACGGCGCACCCGGCGGCCTGGAGCTGCCGAGCGGCGATCCCCGTCCCGCAGCCGACGTCGAGCACCTCCCGGTCCGGCAGTCCGTGCACGACACGTGCGATGAGGGCGACCGGGTAGCCGGGGCGGGCCGTGTCGTAGGCCGCTGCATCGGTGCCGAAGGACTCCGCCATCGCCCGGGCGCGGTGCAGTTCGGGCGGCCGAGGAGGCTCAGGTGAGGACGCGGACACGTGCCCACTGTAGGTCCGCGGGGCCCGGCCGTCGACGGTGCCGGCCCGCGCGCATCCCGGCCCGCAGGCGACGGTGGCTACACTCGGACGGGAGTGTTCTCATTCGGCCCGGTCCTGGGCCGCCGGGACGCGTCGGCCGGGATTGGCGGGCGCGGGACCGGCACCGTCAGCCTGCGGGGTGAACCATGCCCGCGGACCAGCGCGCCGCACCAGCGGCAGGTACCGGGAGATCCATGGCCGTCCCCACATCGATCGACCTCACGCTCAGTGCCGCGCCGACCCGGGCGGCCGTGTCGGAGCGACCCGCCGGATTGGATGCGGCGCTGGACCGGCTCGGCGACGTCGTAGGCGGTAGCGACGCCGGGCATGAGCCGTACCGGGCGCCGTCGCGCGCCGACGCCGAGCTGCTGCTGACCGCCCGCGGCGACGACCTGGAACGCCTGCTCGCGGCTGCCGGCACCGTCCGCGACCGGGGCCTGCGTGCGGCGGGGCGCCCCGCGGTCATCACCTACTCCCGCAAGGTCTTCATCCCGCTCACCCACCTGTGCCGCGACCGCTGCCACTACTGCATCTTCGTGCAGACCCCCGGCAAGCTCGCCCGCGCCGGGCGGGGCATGTACATGACCGAGGACGAGGTGCTGGCCGTCGCGCGCGCCGGCGCCGAGCTCGGCTGCAAGGAGGCCCTGCTCACCCTCGGTGACCGGCCCGAGGACCGCTGGCCCGAGGCCCGCGCGTGGCTCGACGAGCACGGCTACGCCTCGACGCTCGACTACGTCGCCGCCGTCGGCCGCCGGATCCTGGACGAGACCGGCCTGCTGCCGCATCTCAACCCGGGCGTCATGAGCTGGGCCGAGCTGCAGCGCCTGCGCCCCATCGGCCCGTCCATGGGCATGATGCTCGAGACCACGTCCACCCGGATCTGGGAGACCAGGGGCGAGGCACACTACGGCTCGCCGGACAAGGACCCCGCCGTGCGGTTGCGCACGATCGAGGACGCCGGTCGCTCCCGGATACCGTTCACCACCGGCGTGCTGCTCGGCATCGGCGAGACCTACGCCGACCGCGTCGACGCAGTACTCGCGCTGCGCGCCGCACACGACCGCCACGGCCACATCCAGGAGGTGATCGTCCAGAACTTCCGCGCGAAGCCCGCGACCGCCATGCGTGGGGTCGTCGATCTCGAGACCCAGGAGTATGCGGCCGCCGTCGCCGTCACCCGCCTGCTGCTCGGGCCGGGCATGCGCGTACAGGCGCCGCCCAACCTGACCGACGCCGCCGAGCTGTCGCTGCTGATCCGTGCCGGCATCGACGACTGGGGCGGTGTCAGCCCGCTCACGCCCGACCACGTCAACCCCGAACGGCCGTGGCCGCAGATCGAGGAGCTGGCCCGCCTCACCGCGCTCGGCGGGTACGTCCTGCGCGAGCGGCTCACGGCGCATCCGCACTACCTCCGCGCGGCCCGCGGCGCGGTCGACGGGCGGGGTGCGCACGGCACGGACTGGTTCGACGACCGGCTAGCCTCGCGCCTGCTGGCGCTCGCCGACGACTACGGGCTGGCTCGGCGCGACGCGTACCTCGAATCGGTGCTGCGGCGCGCCGAGCAGGACCCCGCGGGGCTCACCGACGCCGAGTACGTCGCGCTCCTACACGCCGCGGGTGACGACCTGGAATCACTTGCGGGGCTGGCGGATCGGGTGCGGTCCGCGCGGGTCGGCGACACCGTCACCTACGCCGTGAACCGTAACCTCGACCCCACACTGGGGCTGTCCGCGGAGCGGATCGGCGAGCTGGTGGCCGAGGCCGTCGCGCTCGGCGCGACCGAGGTGTGCGCGCAGGGCCCGGCGCCCGACGGCGGCTACCTCGAGTTCGCGCGGGCCGTGAAAGCCGGTGCGGCCGCGGCTGGTTCCGCGATCCACCTGCACGCGTTCCGCCCGGCGGAGGTGCTCGACGGTGCCGGGTGCGCGGGCGTCCCGGTGGAGCGGTGGCTGGAGCGGCTGCGGGCGGCCGGCGTCGACACCGTCCCCGGCACCGCGGCGCGGATCCTCGACGACGAGGTCCGGGGCAGGCTCACCGCGGGCACGGACATCCCCGCCGACGACTGGGAGCGGTCCATCCGCGCGGCCCACGCCGCGGGGCTGCGCTCGACGGCCACGATGGTCTACGGGCATGTCGAGACCGCCGCCCAGCAGGTGGCCCACCTCCGGCGCCTGGCCCGGATCCAGGACGAGACAGGCGGATTCACCGAGTTCATCCCCATGCCGTGGCTGCCGATCGAGTCGCCCCTGCCGGTGCCGGGGGCCCGTCCCGGTCCGAGTCTGCGGGAGTCGCGGGCGGTGCACGCCGTGGCGCGGATGATGCTTGCGGGTCGGATCGATCACATCCAGGCCGCGTGGACCAAGCTGGGGTTGCGGGCCGCGCAGCTCGTATTGGCCGGCGGCGCCGACGATCTCGGTGGTGTCCTGCTGGACGGCGCGCTCGATCCGCACGCGGGTCCCGAGCAGGGGCGGCAGCTCACCGTCGACGACGTGACTGCGCTGGCCGACGGGCTGGGCCGGCCGGTGCGGCAGCGCACCACCGTGTACGGCGAGATCCCATGAGCAGTAATCGGATCCACGACGTCGTGATCGTCGGCGCGGGAATCGCCGGGCTCGGCATGGGGATCCGGCTGGCGCGCGCCGGTCGCGACGACTTCGTGATCCTCGAGCGCGCCGACGATGTGGGCGGCACGTGGCGGGACAACGTGTATCCCGGTGTGGCATGCGATATCCCGAGCCACCTGTACGAGTACTCGTTCCTGCCGAAGGCCGACTGGGCGCGGCGCTTCGCCACCGGCGGTGAGCTGCACGAGTATCTCCGCGCCGCGGCGCGCGACGAGGGCCTCCGGCCGCACCTGCGGCTGGACACGCCCCTCGACGGTGCCCGGTGGGACGCCGACGCACGGTGCTGGCGGCTCGAGACCGGCTCGGGTGGGCTCGCCGCCCGAGCCCTCGTGCTGGCGGCCGGGCGGCTCAGCGAGCCCCGGATCCCCGTCGTTCCCGGGTTGGACACGTTCGTGGGCAACGCCTTCCACTCCGCGCGCTGGCGCGCCGGCTCGCTCGCCGGGCTCCGCGTGGGTGTCGTGGGCACCGGCGCCAGCGCCGTGCAGATCGTTCCTGAAGTGGCCCGCGAGGCGGCGTCGGTGGTCGTGTTCCAGCGCACCCCCGCCTGGGTCCTGCCCCGCGGCGACCGCGCCTACGAGGCGGAGGAGCCTCGTCCGACCCGCGCGGCGCTGAGCGCGGAGGCGGAACAGCTGTTCGCCGCCCGCATCGCCGACTCCCGGCCCGCGGCGGCGCTCGAGGCCCGCGCCCGCGAGCATCTGCACCGCCAGGTCGCCGACCCCGGGCTGCGGGCCCGCCTGACCCCCGACTACGCGATCGGTTGCAAGCGTGCGGTGTTCAGCGACGACTACCTCCCCGCGCTGCAACTGCCGCACGTGACGCTGGAGCCGACCGAGCTGGCGGCGGTCGAGCCGGGCGCTGCCGTCGCGGCCTCCGGGGCCCGGCACGCGGTGGACGTCCTGGTGTTCGCCACCGGATTCGAGACCACGAGGCCGCCGTTCGCGCGGCTCGTGACGGGCCGCGGCGAGACCCTCGCGCAGCACTGGGCGCACGGGATGACCAGTCACGCGTCCACGGTCGTGAGCGGGTTCCCCAACATGTTCGTTCTGGACGGGCCCAACTCCGCGCTGGGCCACCACTCGGCCTTCGAGGTGATCGAGGCCCAGATCGACTACGTCCTAGGCGCTCTGGAGTACATCGCCGCCGGGCTACGCCCGCTCGAGGTGACGGCGGCGGCTGAGGCGGCGTACACCGCCCTCATCGACGAGCTCGCCGATCGCACCGTCTGGAAGCGCGGCGGCTGCGCCAGCTGGTACCTCGACGAGGACTCCCACCGGCTCACCCTGCTGTGGCCCGAGCGTGCCGGGCTGTTCCGACGGGTCAACGGCACCTTCGACCCGCGGCCGTTCGAACCCGCTCCGTGCGGGCTCGGCCCGTGCGACGCCGATCCCGCTGAGATCGGCGCCCGCGTCCCCGTCTGAGCCAGGCCGGTACCGTCACGGGCATGGCAGAGATCGGCTTCGTGTCGTCGCTCGAGCAGTTCTCCCCCCGAGAGGCGGTGGAACTCGCCACGGCGGCGGGCGAGCACGGCTTCGACGGGGTGGTGGTGGCCGACCGGTTCCAGCCGTGGCTGCCCGCGCACGGGCACGCGTCCCACGTATGGACGGTCGCCGGCGCGCTGGGGGAGCGGACCGCCGGCTGGGTCGCGGTATCCGCCGTCCCCGGCTACCGCACGCACCCGGCGTCGGTGGCGCAGGCCGCCGCGACCGCTGCATCGCTGCACCCGGGCCGCCATCGCCTGCTGCTGTCCTCCGGCGACGCGATCGACGAGCACGTGGTGGGCGCCTACTGGCCCGAGGCGGCGGAGCGCGCGGAGCGGCTGTTCGAGGCGCACGAGGTGATCCGCAAGCTGCTCGGCACCGTCCGGCGCGGCGCCGACGTGCGGCACGCCGGCCCGCACTTCCGGCTCGAGGGCAGCCGGTTGTGGGCCGACGGTGACGCCCCGCCCGTGCAGATCTGGGCCGGCGGCCCGGTCACCGCCCGCCGGGCCGGACGGGTGGCGGACGGCATCGTCGTCGAAGTCGGAGGCCAAGCGGTCTTAGGAAGACAACCACTAGTCCCAACTCCTTGGCTCACAGAA
>NZ_BAABFR010000013.1:0-76856 GCF_039541155.1 Tsukamurella soli | reverse complement strand
CCCGCAGGTTCAGCAGGGCCGAGGCGCGCGGCGCGATCGCCGCGGCGGCGGTCGCGGTGGGTGGCGCATCCAGTCCGATGACGGTGACGGCGGGCCGCGCCCACAGCTGGTCGGCGACGGTCCCGGAGCCCAGGGTCGCCACGTCGTCGTACATGTGGGCGTCGGCCCGGAAATCGGCGGCGTCGTATTGTGCCCCCGCCCAGGTGCCGGACGCGTCGAGCCCGTCGATCGTCGTGTCGCCGCGCGCGTCTCGCAGGGTCGCGAGCAGCGCGATCAGTGCGGCGAGCGCATCGGGTGCGGCGCCGCCGAACATGCCCGAGTGCAGCGCCGTGGTCGCGGTGCTGACCTCCACCCGCAGATTCACGACGCCCCGCAACGCGGTGGTCAGCGTGGGCCGACCCACCGCGACGTTGCCGGTGTCGCCGATCAGGATCAGGTCGGCCTGCGCCAGCTCCGGCCGTTCGGTGACCAGCCGCTCGAGCCCCTCGCCCCCGGCCTCCTCCGATCCCTCGACGACCAGCCGGACACCGACGCCCAGGCCGCTCACCGCACGCACCGCCGCCAGGGCGGTCAGGTGTGCGACCACGTTGCCCTTGCAGTCGGCGGCGCCGCGCCCGTACCAGCGCTCGGCACCGTCGGCTCCGGCTCGCGGCGTGAGCGTGAACGGATCGCTGCCCCACTGCGCGACGTCGCCGGGCGGCTGCACGTCGTAGTGGCTGTACAGCAGCACCGTCGGCGCGCCGGGCGGCGCGGGCGTGTGCCCCAGTACGGCCAGCGAGCCGTCCACCGTCGGCACCATCTCGACGCCGCCGATCCCGGCCGCGGCGAAAGCCGACGCCACCCACGACGCCGCGTCCCGCGTGGCGCTCGGCGGGAACTCCGGCGAGCCGTGCACCGACGGGTAGCCCACCAGCTGCGCCAGCTGCTGCCGCGCCACGGGCATGAGCTCGGTGACGGCCTGCCGGAGTCGTTCGGCGTGATCCATGCGCCTCAGCATGCCAGAGCCCACCGACAGGACTAGGTTCGTTGCGCATGGCGGGTTCGAGCGCGGCGCACGCCGTAGGGCGCGGTGTGCTGTTCGATATCGACGGCGTGTTGGTCACGTCCTGGTCGCCGCTGCCCGGTGCGCGGGAGGCCCTCGAATGGGTCCGCGCTCGAGGCGCACGGCGGGCATTCCTCACCAACACCACGTCCAAGACGGGCGACGACATCGCGGGGGCGCTGCGCGCGTGCGGTCTGGACGTCGACGGGGGCGAGATCGTCACCGCCGCGCGCCTCACGGGCGAGTACCTGCGCGGCGCGTATCCGGGCGCCCGTGTGCACGTCCTCACCGACGGGCCCGTCGGCGACCTGGGCGCGGGGTTCGAGCTGGTGCCTGCCGATGCGGCGGCGCCCGACGTGGTGGTGCTGGGCGGCGCGGGTCCCGCCTTCACGCACTACGCGCTCAGCCGGGTCTTCGAGTTCATGCTGGCCGGGGTACCCGTGGTCGCGATGCACCGGTCCAACGCGTGGGCCACGGCCGAGGGGCAGCGTATCGACACCGGCCTGTACCTGGAGGGTCTGTGCCGGGCGACGGGCGTCACCCCCACGGTGATCGGCAAGCCGTCGCCGGTGGGGTTCCGCGCCGCGGCCGAGCTGATGGGCCTCGATCCCACCGCGATCGTCATGGTGGGCGACGACGTCCGCGCGGACGTCCTCGCCGGGCAGGTGTCCGGGATGACCGGCGTCCTCGTGCGCACCGGCAAGTTCCGGCAGGCGGCCCTCGACACGGTCGAGGGCGACGAGTTCGGGCTGGTCCCCGACCACGTGATCGACGGTGTGGGCGACCTCCCGACCCTGTTGGCGGACCTCTGGGGGTGCTAGAGATCCGGTGGGATGACCGATAGGAGTCCGGCGGGCTGGCGGGCCGCTCCGGTATCGGAGCATCGGAGCCGGATTGTCGACGGCCTCCCCGATGAGGCTGTGCCCGTATCCCCTTGATCGCGCTCGACGTGGCTAACGGCCCGTGGCCGCGCCCGGGACGCTATTTTGGTGACCGAACATAGTGCGGGTAGGGGAGGCGCGGGGGATGCGGCAGAGGCGGTACGCGGCCACGGTGGCGGTGCTCGGCACCATCGGAGCATTGCTGGCCGGCTGCGGGACGACGGTGACGGGCACTGGGATCGCCGACCCGAGCAGCCTTGCGGCGATGTTGGACACCGGTGCGTACGCGAAGACGAAGCGGGTCATCGAGTCGCCCACCGCGGCGCAGGGCCGGTTGCTCGAGCTCCGGCGGATGCTCGAGGTGATGCCGCTGGCGTCGGACTCCGATCCATCGATCAAGTACTCGAACTCGGTGGACTCGGTGTCCACCGACAGCCTCAGGCTCGCCTACGGCAGCGGCATCGGTACTGCTCTGTCCGGCATGCAGTTCGGAGTAGCCGTCGATGCCCGCGCGCAGCTGCCCAGCCGGTCGAGCGTCACGGGCGGCGAGTTCGTGACGACCCTCGTTCGGATGGCCTCGGACTCGGACGCGGCGAGCGCGGTGGCGAGCCCGCAGGTGATGGCGGCCGACGAGCCGCTGTTCGGCACGGCATCCCCGCCCAAGGTACCGACCGACGTGGGCGTACCAGGTGCGAAGGCGTACACGCAGACGTTCAGCGATTCGCCGCCGGCCACGATTGCTCTGCTGGCGCACGGGCGGTTCGTGATCGCGGTGTACGCCCGCCGAGTCCGGGACGGCGCTGTGCGGAGCTTCCTGCAGCAACAGGTGAAGGCACTCGACGGCTTCACCCCCACGCCGGATGACGAGCTCGCATCCCTGCCCGCCGACAAGGACGGCATCGCCGCTCTGACCCTCGCCCCGAGTCGGATCACCGTCAACACCTATGGGTGGTCGACCCCCCGCGGGCTGCTCGCCTCGATGACCGACATGACCACTGGGCAGAAGGACTTCGACGACGCGGGTGTCGATCTCATCGGGCTCGGTGCCAACAACGTCTACCGGGCGCGGGACGCCGCAGGTGCGAAACTGCTAGCGGACCGCTACATCGCCGAGAGCAAGCAGTACTACCCGGGAGGCACGGTCTTCACGGTGCAAGGGGTACCCGACAGTAGTTGCTATCCACTCGAGACCGCGCTCGTGACCCTCTACTACTGCGTCGTCCCGGTCGGGCGGTACCTGAGCGAGTTCTCCGGCCCCCAGCGGGATGACGCCCAGCAGGCGACCGCCGCCGCATATCTGATTCTCGAGGGGGAGAAGTGAGAAGGGCAGGTGTATTCGGCCGTGCAGTCCCGACAGGCGATCGCGGCAGCGCATGAGATCCTCCGCTCCACCAAAGGAAATTGAGATATCTGGGGCTGCAAGGCTTCTCGTAGCAGTCGGCATGCTCCTCCTGCTCGCCGCCTGCAGTACGACGGTGCCGGGCGTCCCCGTCGCCGCCCCCGCGTTCCTCGCCGTCGACACGGGTGCCTACGCCAAGGGTCCGCGCACGCTGCCGCCGGTCGACGCCGCCACGGGCGCGACGCTCGAGGCCGGCCGGCTCGCCGAGGTGTCGCCCCTGCCGATCGACGTCGACCCCCGTCTGCGTTACCACGGGAACGGATACATCGGCGGGCCCGCGTCGCTGGGCCTGGGGCTGAGTCTCGATCAGTCCGTGGCGGATTCGGTCGGCGCCTTCCAACTCGGCTTCGAGGTGTCCGCCAACGACACACCCGCAGGCAGCACCGACGGGCCGGACAGTACGAAGCTCGACCAGACCCAGCAGTTCGTGGGGGCGGTGCTGCGGATGTCGACCCCTGCCGCTGCGGCGCGGGCGGCGGCCAGCCCCACCTTCCGGCGGCCCTCCACGGACAGGTCCCAGCCCGCCAAGGTGACCGCCACAGTGCCGGGATTTGCAGCGGCGCAGGCATACTCGATCGCGTGGCAGTACTCCCGACCGTCCGTGACAGCGATCGTGGCCAGTGGCAGGTACGTGATCGCGGTGTTCACCACCCTGCCGCCGGCGTCGGTGGCCACCTACTTCACGCGACAGATCGCAGTGCTGAAGAGCTTCTCCGAGACCCCCGACGACAAGCTCACCACCCTGCCCGCAGACTCCGGCGGCGTGGTCGCGCTGACCCTCCGAGACAAGGACGTATCGGCGTGGGCGACACCGAGATCCGATGTCGGTAGGTGGGACGACGTGGTGGCTGCGCGGAAGATGGAGTCCGACGCGGGTGTCGACGTGGTCGGCTACGGCAAGGACACCGTGATGCGCGCCGAGGACGCGGCGGCCGCGACGCATCTCGCGGCGGCGGTGCTCGCCCTGTACCAGAAGTGGTACCCCACAGGCTCATCCGTCACGGTCAGGGGCCTGCCCGGCGCCCCCTGCTTCTCGTACAAGCAGTACAAGGGCGCCGACAGCACCAAGAGCGTCTGCGCGGTGGCGTCGGGTCGCTACGTCGCGACCTATACCTCCGGCCAGCCCGACGATGCCAAGCAGGCGATCGGCGCCGCGTATCTGATCCTGCGGCAGGCGCGGTAGGGCCCGCGTCGCGGCTGCCAGCCTCGTCGGTGATGCGGCGGGGAGTCGACCTGGTAGGCGTCGGAGCGGCGGTCGGGCGGTACGCGGCAGGGTACTCGGGCGTC
The DNA here is from genome assembly GCF_039541155.1 of Tsukamurella soli. NCBI lineage: Bacteria > Bacillati > Actinomycetota > Actinomycetes > Mycobacteriales > Tsukamurellaceae > Tsukamurella > Tsukamurella soli. The sequence continues at coordinate 72,247 of NZ_BAABFR010000013.1, read as the reverse complement.
CAGTCGAGAGCCGCCGAACAGGCCATCGCGACGGAGGGCACCATTTTGCGTTCGGCGATCTAGACGAATCGGGAGGTCTCGCCCCGTGATCCGGGCCACGGCTCACTCCCGATCATTCGCGGCGCTATCTTGAGCGGCGGGGTAGTGGGCGAGGGAGGACGCGATGAGACGACACGGGATCGGTGCGGCGACGGTGGCGGCTCTGTCCTGCCTGCTGCTAGCGGGCTGCTCGGCGACGGTGGCGGGTACCCCGGTGGCCGACACCAGCCTGCCCACACACCTCGATACCGGGTCGTTCAGCACCTCGAAGCGCGTGATCAGCGCACCGTCGTCGACGGAGGCGCAGGTGCTCGAGTCCCGGCGCATGCTCGCGACGGTGCCGGTCGTCGGCGACATCGACCCGACGATGCGGTACGGAGACGGTGTCTCGATGCTCGTGGTCGATGGCCTGAGCGACGCCTTCGGAAGCGGCGTCGCGGCTGCGCTGCACGCGATGCAGTTCGGCGCGGAGGCGGACTTCACCGACAAGGCTCCCGACGCAACGGGGTTCGGCAAGGGCTTCGGGATCGCGATCGTCAGGATGCCGACGGCAGCCGCGGCCGCACAGGCCGTCGCCGCCCCTTCGGTGGCGGCAGCCGATGGGCCGAGCGATGGCGAGGCGTCGCCGGCGAAGATCCCCGTGGCGATCCCGGGTGTCGCCGGCGCGAAGGCGTTCTCGAAGACCTACGCGGCCGGTGTGGGCACCACGATCGTCGCCCTGCTCGCGCACGCCCGCTTCGTGATCGTGGTGGCCGCCCAGTCGAGCGCGGACAAAGTGGCGGCGGCTCTCACGCAGGAGGACCGGGCGCTCGACTCGTTCACCGCGACGCCCGATGACAAGTTGACCTCTCTCCCACCCGACTCCGATGGCATCCGCGCGCGGACCCTCGCGAACCAGAACCCGATCGATAAGGATCCCACCCGGTACGGCTGGACCACGGCGCGCGGCATCCTCGCCGACCAGACCGAGCCGGCCGTCGCGCGGAAGGACTTCGCGGACACGGGGGTCGACTTGGTGGGCCTGGGGGAGAACACGGTGTACCGCGCGAAGGACGGTGTGGCGGCGCGGGAGTTGGCCGATCGCTTCATTGCGGAGATGAAGGGGTACTACCCGGGTGGCACAACCGATTCCGTCGACGAGGTGCCGGGCAGCGAGTGCTACAACTCCAAGGACCAACTCGGCGATTTCGGCTACTGTGTCGTGCCGGTGGGGCGTTACCTCGCCGAATACAGCGCGGTCCAGACCGAGATGGCGAAGGAGGCCACGGCGGCGGCGTACCTGACCCTGCGTCGGGCACAGTAGGGCGGTCGGCTCGGTGCAGGATCAGGGGCGAAGGCCCTCGGGATCGGGCCACATATCCGGGCCAGGAGTTCGCTCGCGCTGTGAGCCACGAGCACGGAGTTGTAGGGGTACCCCTGGGGTAGCGAGAGCTTGACGGCCTCGGACGGGACGACGTAATTCTCCGTCGGGTCGTAGAGCGCGGCCCCACATTCGACCATCAGTGCATAGATCAGCTCCCAGACCTCGCCGATGCCCGGTCGGTCGAAAGCGATGTACGACGGCTCCACGGTGATGTCCGTCCACGCATCGGGATCCCCGGGTTCTCGATGAAGGCGCCGCGACCCTTCGCCCTCGACGTTGTACTGCCGTAGCAGCCGGTCCACGCCGTCGCCGTCGAAGTCGACCGCCTAGCCGTCGAGATCGGTTGTGGCAGTGGCCCGATCGGTCGATAGGGGTGAAACGGCACGATTCGCCCGCCGTTCGCCGGAAACCCGCCGGGGATCGTTTGTGGCGCTATGTTGATCCGAGGCATAGCTGGGAGGCGCGATGTGGCGGTGGGGTCGGAGATCGACGGTGGCAGGCCTGTCCCTTCTCCTGGTAGGGGGCTGCGCGACGACGGTGCCGGGCACCCCCGCCGCATCGTCGTCGGCCGGGCCTGGTCTCGAACTCGGCTCGTACTCGACGTCGCCGCGGACGGTGACCACGTCCACGGACCTCGCGACCGTCCTCGAGGGCCGGCGCATGGCCGAGACGGTGCCGTTCCTGGATCAGATCGACCCGGCTTACGCCTACCACGGGCACGTCATCGTCGGCGACCTCACGGGCACGAGTGAGGGGTCCGTCGAGAACATCTTCGGCTCCACGATCGACGAGGTGATGGTCGGCCGCGAGGTCGGCGTCATGGCGGGGACCAATGATGCGCGGCCGGGTGTCGTGACGAAAGGCCTGACGCAGCCGCGCGGGATCACCGTCGGCGTCTGGCGGATGCCGTCTGCCGCAGCCGCCACGGCAGCGGTCGCGGACCCGCGGCTCTTCACCGCCGACCGGAGCATCTCGGGGGAGCCGCCGAAGGTGCGAGCCACGGTGCCCGGATATCCGAAAGCTGCTGCTTACAAACTGGATTGGGGGACCGGCGACGCGGACATCGATGCCTTCGACGCCGACGGTCCGTTCGTGATAGCCGTCCAGACGGACGGCACCGGCCCCGCGCCGGTCGTGAAGTACCTCGGCTTGCAGATCAAGGGTTTGGACGGCTTCGTCCCCACCCCCCTCGGCAAGCTCGGCGGCCTGCCGGCCGACAAGGACGGTGTCGCGGCGCTGACGCTGCCGCCATCGGATGCGACGCGCGATGGGTGGGTCTCGCCGCACGTGGCCGCGCTCGCGGCGACGAACGTGGTTGCCGAGCGTGATCTGTTGTCCGACACAGGTGTCGATGTCGTGGGATACGGCCGGAACACCGTGTACCGGGCGAAGGATGCGGCCGCCGCCGTGCGGCTGCGCGACGGGTTGCTCGCCGAGCCCAAGGACACCACCCAGCCGATCACCCGGATCCCGGTCGCGGGGGTGCCCTCAGCGAGCTGCGACACGTACGCCATGTTCGCGGGCGGCGAGACCATCTACTACTGCACGGTCGCGGTGGGAAGATACGTGGCGGAATATGGTTCGGCACAGCGGGTCGACGTTCGCCAGGTGATCGACGCCTCCTACGAGATCCTCCGCAAGGCTGGATCCTGATGTACCGCCTCTCGGAGGCCTCGGTGCCAACCGCGCGTTAAGGCGGGCATTGGCGGGCGACCATACCGTCCCGGAAATGAAGTCCGTGATGGCGTGCATCGCGCTCATGGTCGCCGTGCTCTTCGCTGACCTCGGGTTCGTCACCGCTCACGAGCGGCTGCGGGGTCGGGAGCTGATCGCGATCTGGGCCATTGCGATCGGCCACGTCATTGTGCAGACCGCGCTCTCGCTCTCCGTTGGCATGTATCGGCGGGGCCGAGAGCGGGAGACGCAGAGCGGCGGCGGCCGACCTACTGCAGGACGGGCAACGCGGCTCCCCGGCTTCGACGAGTTGGACGAGTCCGACCGATCGGGGCGCAGCAAGCAGGGACGCCTGTACCTGGTGGCCCTGCTCGCGCTGATCGGCGTCGTGAGCGGCTGGACAGGGCTGACATCCGGCGCGACCGGACTGTCGGCCGTCGGGCTCGCATGCCTCGGCGGAGTCGCGTATCTCGGCGCGCTCGCGATGAAGCCCTCGACGGTGCCCGGCACGGACCGGCGCCCGCGCCCGGGCCCGATCCGCTGGACTCTGCTCGTCATGCTGACCGCAGGTGTCGTGGCGCGCGGTGATCGGCTGCGCCCGGCCGCACGGTCACAGTGCCGGGCTCGCACCCTCTCGGAGCTATCCGCTGGTGTGGCTGGTCGCGGCAGGTGCGCTGGAGGTCGTGACGGCGGCCTACATCGCAGGGTTCGGGCGGACGCCGGACCTGTTGATCGATTCCGGCGGGATCACGAGCGCCGGCCGGCATCGCAGGCCGATACCCTGGAGCGACCTGGAGGCGACGCAGGTCGAGCCGGCCTCGATGACCATCGTCTTCGTCGGCTGCGACGGTGCCCGGACCGCGGTCAAGTCGCACCTGTACCGCGTGACGACGGCAGACCTCATTTCCGCCACGTGCATGTTTCGGCGGCGGAACCGGCACGGGGAATAGGTGATTCGTGTGCTGTCAGAACGCACTCCGTGGCCCAACACCGACGCCGACCCGAAGACGGTCCGCAAGATGCGGACTGCCTGGGCGGTCCTTCTGTTCCTCGGCATCGTGCTCATATGGACGGGCATGTCGGACCACTACACCGCCCACGTCGTGGCGGGTACAGCCATGGTGGCCGGTTTCAGTGTGCCGCTCCCCGCCGTCCTGGCGGACCTGCACCGGCGATTTCCGGCCCGTCGACGGCTGCGGTTCCGGCATCCCGTGCGGGTGATCCGCGTGTATCCGATGTACCGCTTCGCCCGATTGCTCACCGCGCCCTTCGGATTCGGTTCTGGCATCGCTCTGTTCGCCGCCGCGTATTCGGTAGCGCACCCTGCGCCAGGAGACGTCGGATATACGCGGCCCGCGGCGTACTACTACCTGCTGGCGTGTCTCGGGATCGGCATGGGGGTGTATCTGTTGGTGCGGCCCGGACGGGACATCGAGTGGAACCGCATCGAATTCGACGACGAGGGCTTCGCGATCACACGTGATCTGCGGCGGCGGCAGATCGTCCGCTGGGACCAGGTCAGACGGATCGTCCCGCGCACCGACGCGATGTACGAGCGACCACGCCAGCAGGCGCGCATCGAGATCCGTCTGATCGCACCGGCGAAGTCGTTCCAACTCGCCCTGGTGCGTGCCGAATACGATCCCAACGACGTCTACGACTACCTCCAGGGTGCGCTCGCCGCTGCGCGGGCCATGGTGCGGTGACACGCTGGGTGCCCGAGGTGACACGGTGGGGCTGTCGGCCCGAGCCTCGTCGCGGAACGCCGCACATACCATCCTTTCGGTAGGCGACATGGGGCGAACGAGATGACCTGTCGGACACGGGTGACCGCGATGCTCGCGGGGTGGGGCTGCTGGCCGGCTGCGCGACGACCGTGCCGGGCACCCCAGTCGTGATGTCGGGTCCACCATCGCAGCTGGACACCGCAAGCTTTGCGACCGCGCCCCGGACGCTCGCACCCACCAGCGCCGACCTCGGGCGCAGGCTCGAGGCGTACCACATGGCAGACACGCTGCCGCTCATGTCCGATGTCGATCCAGCCATGCGTTTCCGCGGGGAGTTCCTGGTCGGGAACGGTGCGGTGACGGGAGAGACCGTCGCAGGCACCGGCGTCGGCACCGATGCGGTCACCAGCACCCGGACAGCCGCCGTCGCCGTCATGGCAGACAACGAGGACGTCGTCGGCGGTGCAACCCCCAGCATCGATTCCGGGCAGAGTCTTCGAGTAGGCCTGATCCGGATGCCTTCCGCAGTGGCGGCGACGGCCGCGATGCACGACCCGCGAATCGCCCCGCCGGACGGTACCGATGCCTTCGGTGCCACGACCTACTCCCGCCTCGAGGTAGCGGGATCTCCTGCTGCGGTGGCATTTGCGGGCCACTACTTCGTCACAGGAGATCAGGGCACCGCCGCCCTCCGGTTCCTCGCCGACGGCGACTTCGTACTGGTGGCGTACACGGACCACGACGTGGGCCCCGTCGCGAAGTACTTTGCGGCACAGACGAAGACGTTCACGTCGACTCAGGTCGACCGATGGACGTCCCTGCGGGCCGATGTGGACGGCATCCGCCGCCTCACACTCCTGCACTCCGGCCGCACGACGGCCTCGAACAGGGGTGGGAGCCCGGGCGGCTGGTCGCGATGAGCGGTCGGTTCCCACCGCGGACGCGCAGTCCATGATCGATGCGCCGCCGACGGACCTCGAGACCGCCGTCTCCGGCCACGGCTGGGGACGGCGGACACCCTCTTCCGCGACGGGCTCCTGCCGCTGGCCGTGCGGAAGGACTTCGCCGACGCAGGCGTCGACGTCGTCGGCCGGGGAGCGAACACCGTCTATCGCGCCCCGGACGCCCAGGGGACTCGGCTGCTCGGCTCCCGGATGATGGCGGAGTACGCGCGGCTGTACCCAGGTGGGACCGTCTCGGCAGTGGACGGTGTCCCGGGCAGCAGCTGTTGTTCGGCGGCCGTCACGGTGGACTACCGGACCGGCAGATCGACTTCTGCACGGTCCCCGTCGGCAGCTACCTGGCCGAGGACACCGACGAGCAGCTCGGGATCGCCGAGCAGGCGACCGCGGCCGCATACCTCATCCTCCGCAAGGCGCACTGACGACGCATCCCCGGGAGTCTGTCGTCGAGTACACCTGGCGGCGTGCGGTGCCGATCGCGTCACGCGGGCGGATCGCGCCCGTCGTGTTCCTCGCACTCACCGTCGCCGGGAGTGGGTGGCTGATCGCTCACCGGGGGCCGCCCTCGCGCCGACCCTCGTCGCGGTCGGAATCGCGGCATGCGTCGACACGCTTCCGCGGGCGCCGCGGCCGCACGTGTGGATTCGCGTGCACGTGGTGTCGATCGCCCCTCCGCGCTGGGGCGGGGACTCGTCGCGCTTCGCGATCGAGCTGGTGATCGTCGTGACCGGCTTCATGGTCGCATTCCTGATCCGCCACTTCGTCGTCCTGCTCGTGATCACCGCGGTGCTGTTCGCGCTCGCGTACGCGGTCGACCGCCGCGTGGCGCGCATCGGTCGGGAGCCGGTCCTCGTGTCGGGTGCCGCAGTCGTCAACGGCAACAGGACGATCGTTCTCGACCAGCACGCGGAGGTCCGGCTCTGACCCGTGTCGCGGATACGGCCCCGAGTGGTTGTCGAGCGGCGCGACGTCACAATCGTGATCGTCGTCGGTGAGTACGGACTGGAGGCCAACACCGTGGCGTCCGTCCTGGAGGCGGCTCGCGACCGCTCGGTTCGGGGGCTCCCGCCCTACACGCCGAGCGAACTCGCGGCGATGCTGGAACCTCCTGATCCCGGGTTCTACCGTGGGATGTGCCTCGGCGCCGCCAAGGTCCGCATGGTGTTCCTCCACGGAAAGTCCGGCGGGGTGGGGGACGACGTAGGCCGGAACTGGCCGACCGGGTAGGGCCGGGACCCGACCGGGTAGGGCCGGAGAAGGCGGTCGCCGTCGCCTACTTGCCCTCCACCTCGGTCTTGATCGCAGACAGGGTCTGCTTCATGCCCACGATCAGGCCGCGCTCGAACGAGTCGTTGCCGCCGAGGAGCGCGGCGATCAGTCCGGCGGACACCGCGGTCGTCTTGCCGCCGGGCGCCTCGCGCCGCTCGACGACGGTGGTGCGGTCACCGTCGGGCACCAACGTGTAGCTCCACGTCGTGCGGTTCTCCGCGACCTGGAAGGCGACCTTCCGGTTCGGTTCGAAGGCGGTCACCCGGGAGTTGGTGGGCCACACCTTCCAGCCCTGACGGTTGACGTTGAGCATCCGCGAGCCCACCCGCAGCGGGCCACCGAACACGATCACCTTCTTGCATTGCGGGCTGCGCTCGCCCATCCGCGCGAGGTCGGACACGACGGGCCACACCTTCTCGGCGGGCGCGTCGATCACGATGGTGGACTCCAACACTTCGGTAGCCATGGCTGCAGATCCTATCGGTGTGGTGTTCCGGCGGGCCAGCGCACGTGGGTGGTCTGTTCGGCTCTGGGCGATCGGACCTTGCACTCGGCAGGGTCGAGTGCTAAAACGGACCTAGCACTCGACGGAAGTGAGTGCTAGGTCGGGAAGGTGAGACCGGGCCCTCCGCGTACTCGCGGAGGTGACACGCCGGGTCGTCCGTCGCGGGCACCGGATCGACCTACACAGACGTGTCCAAAGAACGGGCCTCACCAGGCTCTCACTGGAGGAATCACTTCGCAATGGCCAAGATCATCGCGTTCGACGAAGAGGCCCGCCGCGGCCTCGAGCGGGGTCTCAACGCCCTCGCCGACACAGTCAAGGTGACGCTGGGACCCAAGGGTCGCAACGTCGTCCTGGAGAAGAAGTGGGGCGCCCCCACGATCACCAACGATGGTGTGTCCATCGCCAAGGAGATCGAGCTGGACGACCCGTACGAGAAGATCGGTGCCGAGCTGGTCAAGGAGGTCGCCAAGAAGACGGACGACGTCGCCGGCGACGGCACCACCACCGCCACCGTCCTCGCCCAGGCGCTCGTGCGTGAGGGCCTGCGCAACGTCGCGGCCGGCGCCAACCCGCTGGGCCTCAAGCGCGGTATCGAGAAGGCCGTCGAGGCCGTCACCGAGTACCTGCTCAAGGAGGCCACCGAGATCGAGACCAAGGAGCAGATCGCTGCTACTGCGGGCATCTCGGCGGGCGATCCTGCCATCGGCGAGCTCATCGCCGAGGCCATGGACAAGGTCGGCAAGGAAGGCGTCATCACCGTCGAGGAGAGCAACACCTTCGGGCTCCAGCTGGAGCTCACCGAGGGCATGCGCTTCGACAAGGGCTTCATCTCGGGTTACTTCGCCACCGACGCCGAGCGTCAGGAGGCGGTCCTCGAGGACGCCTACATCCTGCTCGTGTCGAGCAAGATCTCCACGGTCAAGGACCTGCTGCCGCTGCTGGAGAAAGTCATCCAGTCCGGCAAGCCGCTGGCCATCATCGCCGAGGACGTCGAGGGCGAGGCCCTGTCGACCCTGGTCGTGAACAAGATCCGCGGCACGTTCAAGTCGGTCGCCATCAAGGCCCCCGGCTTCGGCGACCGCCGCAAGGCGATGCTGCAGGACATGGCCATCCTCACCGGTGGCCAGGTCATCTCCGAGGAGGTCGGCCTCTCGCTGGAGACCGCCGGTCTCGAGCTGCTGGGCCAGGCCCGCAAGGTGGTCGTCACCAAGGACGAGACGACCATCGTCGAGGGTGCCGGCTCGAGCGAGCAGATCGCCGGCCGCGTCTCGCAGATCCGCGCCGAGATCGAGAACAGCGACTCGGACTACGACCGGGAGAAGCTGCAGGAGCGCCTCGCGAAGCTGGCCGGCGGCGTGGCCGTCATCAAGGCCGGCGCTGCGACCGAGGTCGAGCTCAAGGAGCGCAAGCACCGCATCGAGGACGCCGTGCGCAACGCCAAGGCCGCCGTCGAGGAGGGCATCGTCGCCGGTGGTGGCGTCGCTCTCGCGCAGTCGGGTGCCGTGTTCGACAGCCTCCACCTGGAGGGTGACGAGGCCACCGGCGCGAACATCGTGCGCGTCGCGCTGGACGCCCCCGTCAAGCAGATCGCGTTCAACGCCGGCCTCGAGCCCGGCGTGGTCGCCGAGAAGGTCCGCAACAGCCCCGCCGGCACCGGCCTCAACGCCGCTACCGGCGTGTACGAGGACCTGCTGGCCGCCGGCATCAACGACCCGGTCAAGGTCACCCGCTCGGCGCTGCAGAACGCGGCGTCTATCGCGGCCCTGTTCCTGACCACCGAGGCCGTCGTCGCCGACAAGCCCGAGAAGGCCGCCGCTCCCGCCGGCGACCCGACCGGTGGCATGGGTGGCATGGACTTCTAAGTCCGTACCTCTCCGGGGCAGACGCCCCGATCCACGCACTCCGGCCCGTCCCCACTGGGGGCGGGCCGGATTCGTGTCTGTAGGCGTGACCTGGGGATTGTCAGATTACGGGATAGCTAAAGTGACAAGATTCGCGTCAGTGAGCGGATCTTGTCACTTTCTCCGCACGAAACGGGAGGTGCGCCCCGCGCCAGCGCTGAGCAGCCAGTCCTGATCGCGGAGGAAGCGTTGCGCCGTGCCGCGCGAGACATCGGTGATCTCCATCAGGTCACCGGAGGTGACGGCGTCGTGGCTGGACAGCCATCGCTCCGCGACTGTTCGCAGCGTCTCGGGTGCCGTCGAGGCGTGGGCCATCACAGGATCGAGGGAACTCCCGCTGCCTGCGGCCAGGGCTCGCCGCCGAGCGCCTTCGCCGAAGACCCACACGTCCTTGTACTCGACGATCAGCGGAACGTCATCATCGGCGACGGCTGTCTGTACCGCACTCCGGAGTGCGTCCCGAGCGTCTTCCGGGTGAGCTTGGAGTGTGGCCGCGAGTCGGTCGACGGTGACGAAGGGTTCGCGGAGTAGCAGGAACACGATGCTGGCGATCCGGAAGTCGTCTTGGCGGGCGACCGGCCGGATCGCCCGCACAAGCTCGACGACCGGATGAACCGGTTCTCCGCCGACCAGGACACACTCGACGTGCGAGCCCGGTGTCTGGAAGATTCTCGGTGGGCGGTGCCCGACGACGATCATCGCCTGGTACATACGGTCGACGCCGAGCCCTTGCTTCTCGACCATTCCGAGCGCCCGAAACAGGTCGGCTAGAGCGATGCTCCCACCACTCGGCGCGGTCGATCGGCACGCACGAGTCGCCGACACGCCACCGCAGTCGGCGCCCAGTGTCGGTGACGGGCTCGGGGGACTCGGCCACGAACAGGACGAGTATCCGCTGTCCGCCGACCCGATGTTCGCGGATGTCGGGAGCGACGTCGACCGCTCGGTGTATGCGCTGCCGCAACCAGTCGACGTCGAGTTCGGTGCCGATCAGGGCGCCGCTACCGTCCTCGACTCCGAGGATCACGGCGCCGCCTCCGGGAGTGTTGGCAAAGCAGGCCACTTCGTCGGCGAGCTTCGTCGCCGCGTCGGGATTCTGTCGGGTGCCGGGTTCGATGACCTTGCCGACGCGTCTGCCGGCTTCCTCCTTGAAGTCGATCATCTGGTACTCGCGGGTGAGACGGAGCGAGCCGTCTACCTCCGACGCGAGGATCTCGGCGACGGACTCCTCCAGCTCGCGGCGATGGGGGACAACGCTGACAGCGCGATGTGGCACAACGACCTGGGGATTGTCAGATTACGGGATGGCTAAAGTGACAAGATTCGCGTCAGTGAGCGGATCTCGTCACTTTCGCGTCGGTCACCCCACTCACACGTCGGCGAGGTCGCGTTCCTTCGATATAGATCCCCACGCCTTGAAGGCGGAGGGCGGCTCTTCGCCCACTGCCGGGCTTGTTCGTATTCGGGTATCCACCAGCCGAACTCGCGCAGGCCGCGGGTCGGTGCCGCAGTGATCAGGATCACTCTGCGGAGCTTAGGTAAGGCTTGCATCAACTGATACGTTGATAAAAGTGGTTCGGATTGCGAAAGACGGTCGGACCGCTGTGCCCGTCCGCCCGTGCGGGCGCGCCCGCACGGGATCGAATGAAATCCACACACCGAGATCCGGTTCGATGACTCTGTCGTGCCCGTCGTGATCGGGCAGGCGAATGGGTTACGGGCACCGTCACCGTCCGCGCGGGTACGCCTGTGCTTGCGCCAGTCTTGGAGGAGCGATCGTGACCCCGTCCCTGTTCGAACCCGCCGACATGCCGCCCGCCGGCGGGCGCGTGCCCGTCCCGCTGATCGCCCAGCGGTTGCACGTCGGCGACGGGGCGACCGACGTGCTGCACAACGTCACGTTCACCGTGCAGCAGGAGGAGCGGGTGGTGGTCGTAGGGCCCTCCCGAGCAGGCAAATCCACGTTGGCCGCCGTGGTTTCGGGGCACGCCACGCCGCGGTCCGGGCGTTTGCGCGTCGCCGGGGTCGGTGTGGCCGACGTCCCCCGTGGGCGGCTGCCCGCGCTGGTCACCGCGCACCTGCCCCGCGGCCCGCTTCGTGACTCGCTCGGGGCGGACGTCCCCGACGCCGCCGACGACGACCTTCGGCACGCGCTCGACACCGTCGGCGCAGGTGGGTGGCTCGCCCAGTTGCCGGACGGCCTCGACACCGTCGTCGGCACGGGGCGAGGGCTGTCGACGGTGCGCGCCGCGCAGGTCGCCCTCGCTCGGGTGCTGCTTCTGGAACCGCCCCTCGTGGTTCTCGACATCGCCGCCGACGCAATCGATCTCGAGTTCCTCGAGCCCACGGTCGATATCGCACTGGAGGGTCGTCCGGCGCTGGTGATGACCCGCCGCATGGAGCAGGTGGCCCGGGCCGATCGCGTGCTCCTGATGGACCACGGCCGCATCGTGGAGCGCGGGACGCGGGAGCAGCTGTTGGCGGCGGGCGGCCACTTCGCTCACCTGTGGCGGGCGTGGTCCGCACGCCTTCGCGGACGGCCGGCGGGGGCGCCGCGGCCTTGACCGCTACAGCTGCGACATCACGTTCGCGGCTATCCACTCGATGTGCGCGAGATCGGACTGGTCGAGGAACTGCAGGTACACCCGCGACGCCCCGGCCTCGCCGTAGGTGCCCAGCTTGTCGACGATCTCCGCTGCAGAACCGGTGAGGCCGTTGGTCTTCAGCTCGTCGACCTCGCGGCCGATGGTGGCGGCGCGCCGGGCGACGGTGGCGTCGTCCGGCCCGCCGCACACCACCAGCGCCGCGGACCGGACGACGCCCGACGGGTCGCGTCCCGCCGTGGCACACGCGGCGTCGATCCGTTCGTTGGCCGCCCGCACCTCCTCGAGGGAGGCGAACGGCACGTTGAACTCGTCGGCGAACTCGGCCGCCAGCGCCGCACCGCGTCGCTTGGCAGCGCCGCCCAGCACGATCGGCGGCCGTGGGCTCTGCGCCGGTTTGGGCAGCGCCGGCGAGTCGGTCACGGTGAAGTGCTCGCCCGCGAACGAGAACGTCTCACCCACCGGTGTCTCCCACAGCCCCACCACGATCCGCAGTGTCTCCTCGAACTTCGAGAACCGGGTCCGCACGTCGGGGAAGGGGATCGCGTAGGCGGCGTGCTCCTTCTCGAACCAGCCCGCACCGAGGCCCAGATCCACACGGCCACCGGACATCTGATCGACCTGGGCGACCGAGATCGCGAGCGGTCCGGGGAACCGGAACGTCGCCGATGTCACCAGCGTGCCGAGCCGGATCGTCGACGTCTCCCGGGCGATGCCGCCCAGTGTGACCCACGAGTCCGTGGGCCCGGGCTGCCCGTCGCCGCTCATCGCGACGTAGTGGTCGGAGCGGAAGAACGCGCCGTAGCCGGCCGCCTCGGCGGTCTGTGCGACGGCGAGCTGATCGGCGTAGGTGGCACCCTGCTGTGGTTCGACGAAGACGCGAAGTTCCATGTGCTCAGCATGCCGCACCGGCGCGGCGCAGGCCGCGGGACCCGGGGACGGGGTGGGATGGAATCATGAGCACGGCAAAAATTAGGTAAGGCTTGCATAAGATGATAAGTTCGCCGAATCGAGGATTCGAGGAGGCGGAGTGGAATCTACCTGCGCCGGGTATGAGGGGCCCGCATGACGGCCGGTGGGCCGCACTTCCTGTTGGCGGGGTCCGGTGCGGAGCTCACCGCGCGAGGCGCGGTGGCGGCCTTCACGGAGCCGGCCGCGGCCGCCGCGGCACTGCGGCGCGGTCGTCATCGGATCGTGGTGGGCGCCATGCCCTTCGACCTCGGCGAGCCGGCCGCACTGGTGGTGCCGGAATCCGTTGAGGCGCTGACGGTTCCCTGCGGTGCCGCGACGGGGCGGTGCGGACTGCCGGCGCTGGAGTTCGCCGCCGAATGTCCCGTGATCGACGACTACCTCGCGCGTGTACGGGAGGTGATCCGTCGGATCGAGACGGGTGAGCTGGAGCGCGCGGTGCTCGCCCGCGTCATCGAGTTCGCGGCCGCCGAGCCCGTCGATGCGATCGGTCTCGCCCGTCACCTGGCCCGGCGTGACATCGGCGGCAACGCCTTTCACGTCGATCTCGGGCCCGCGGGGCCCGCGCACACCGACCGCGTGCTGGTCGGATCGAGCCACGAGGTCCTCGTGCACCGACGCGGCGACACCGTGGTCTGCCACCCGTGGACCTGTGTCGACGCCCATCCCGACGGACTGCTCGACCCGCCGGACGAACTGGACCGGCACGCCGCGGTGGTCGACGCCGTCGCCACCGTACTGGGCCCGCTGTGCACGGAACTTGAGGTGCCGCAGGGATCCTCGGTCGCGTGCGCGGGCGACGGCCGGCGCCTGAGCACGGTGGTGACGGGACGGATCCGCGACGCGGAGACGTCGGCGCTGGACCTCGCGCTCGCCCTGCATCCCACGCCCGCGGTGTGCGGCTCACCGAAGGCGGCGGCCACCCGCGCCATCGCGGAGGTGGAGGGGCAGCGCGGGTTCTTCGCGGGCCTCGTCGGCTGGACCGACATGTACGGCGACGGTCACTGGCGGGTGGCGTCCCGGTGTGCGGAGCTGGGTGCGGATCGGAAGTCGTTGCGCGCGTGGGCGGGCTGCGGTGTCGTGGCGGGGTCGAACCCCGCGCTCGAGCTGGCCGAGACCGCCGACAAGCTGCGAACGGTGCTGGGTCCGTTCCGAATCCTGGCGACGACGGGCTAGGACGGGCTGGGGCGACGGCGGGCCGGTGAACGGGCCCGCGGCCAGGGGCGGCGGACGGCTGTGGGGCGTAGCGTGGTGTGCGTGACCGACGACACCACGGCGTCCCGCGGGTTGCTGCGCGACGCGTTCACCCGCCTGATCGAGCACGCCGACGCGGTGACCGACGGGCTCGTCCCCGCCGTCGCCGACTTCCGCCCCGCCGGCGCCGACAACTCCATCGCCTGGTTGATCTGGCACAGCGCCCGCGTGCAGGACGCACAGGTGGCCGATGTCGCAGGCGTCGAGCAGGCATGGACGGCGCAGGGCTGGGTGGACCGGTTCGAGCTCGACCTTCCCCGCGACTCCACCGGCTATGCCCACACACCGGAGCAGGCGGCGCGGGTGCACGCGCCGGCCGAGTTGCTGGCGGACTACTACCGCGCGGTTCACGAGCTGACGGTGGCGTACCTCGACGGGGTCACCCCGGCGGAGCTCGAACGCATCGTGGACCGCCGCTGGGACCCGCCGGTCACCGTCGCCGTGCGGCTCGTCAGCGTGATCGACGACTGCGCGCAGCATCTCGGGACGGCCGCGTACCTGCGTGGAGTCGCCGACCGGGCCTGACCCCGCCACACCGCCGCCGACTCTCGGACACACACCGGGTGGGCGGCGGGCCGCCGCGCGCGGCCTGGAACAATCGACACCGGCGTTCGTGAGAGCGCACGCGAGAGATCGATACGCGAAAGGACCCATCGTGGCTGCCGAGACCCTCCAGTTCCAGGCCGAGACCCACCAGCTGCTCGAGCTGATGATCCACTCCGTCTACTCGGAGAAGGACATCTTCCTGCGTGAGCTGATCTCCAACGCGTCCGACGCGCTGGACAAGCTCCGCCTGGCCGCGTACCAGGACAAGGACCTCGGTGTCGACACGTCCGACCTGCACATCGAGCTGGTGCCGGACGCCGAGGCGCACACCCTGACCGTCAAGGACAACGGCATCGGCATGAGCCGGGCCGACGTCGTCGACCTGATCGGCACGCTCGCCAAGTCGGGAACCGGCGAGCTGCGGCGCAAGCTCGCGGAGGCGCAGGAGGCGAGGGACGCCGGTGCCTCGGCCGAGCTGATCGGCCAGTTCGGCATCGGCTTCTACTCCAGCTTCATGGTGGCCGACAAGGTCACGCTGGTGACGCGCCGCGCCGGCGAGGACGGCGCGACGCGCTGGGAGTCGGCGGGCGAATCCACCTACACCGTCACGGATCTCAGCGCCGATGAGGCGCGCGAGGGCGTAGATGAGGGCACGGTACCCACGCAGGGCACGTGGATCACGCTGCACTTGAAGGCCGAGGACGCCGACGACAGCCTGCACGACTACACCTCCGAGCAGGTTCTGCGGGCGATCGTTCGACGCTACAGCGACTTCATCGCGTTCCCGATCCGCCTCGGCGACGACATCCTCAACTCGATGCGCGCGCTGTGGACCCGCCCGCGCAGCGAGGTGACCGATGAGGAGTACACCGAGTTCTACCGGCACGTCAGCCACGCCTTCGATGAGCCGCTCGAGATCATCTCGCTCAAGGCGGAGGGCACCTTCGAGTACCAGGCGCTGCTGTTCATCCCCACCACGCCTCCGTTCGACATGTTCTACCGCGGCTACAAGACCGGCCTGCAGCTGTACGTCAAGCGCGTCTTCATCATGGACGACTGCGAGGCGCTGATCCCGCCGTACCTGCGCTTCATCAAGGGCGTCGTGGACGCACAGGACCTGTCGCTCAACGTCTCCCGCGAGATCCTGCAGCAGGACCGGCAGCTGACGCTGATCCGCAAGCGTCTGGTGAAGAAGGTCCTCTCCACTGTGACGGCGCTGCGCGAGAACGACCGGGCGAAGTTCGACACCTTCTGGACCGCCTTCGGTTCGGTGTTCAAGGAGGGGCTGCTCGACGACCTCGAGAACCGCGAGGCGGTGCTCGAGGCGTGCGTGTTCGAGACCACGGCGCTGCCTGCCGACGGCGACGGTCCCACCCGGACATCGCTGGCCGAGTACGTCTCCCGGATGCCCGAGGGGCAGGACAAGATCTACTACGCCACCGGTGAGTCGCGCCGGCAGATCGAGGCATCGCCGCACCTGGAGGCGTTCCGGGCCAAGGGATTCGAGGTGCTGATCCTCACCGACCAGGTCGACGAACTGTGGGTCACCGGCGTGGGTGCGTTCGACGGGAAGGACCTCGCGTCCATCGCGATGGGCGAGGCCGACCTCGGCGACGACGCGGCTGCCGCCGGTAAGGCCGACGAGTTCGCTCCGCTCACCACGTGGCTGTCGGAGGTGTTGGCGGACAAGGTCAAGGAGGTCCGGCTCACCTCGCGCCTGACCACCTCGCCCGCGTGCCTGGTGGGCGACTCCTTCGACATGCCGCCCGCGCTCGAGCGCATGTACCGCGCCAGCGGGCAGGAACTGCCGCACACCAAGCGGATCCTCGAGCTCAACCCGGAGCACGCACTGGTGGCCGCGCTGCTGGCCCGGGTGGCGGCCGACGGTGCCGCGGCCCCGTCGGCGCCGACCGCCGAGGAGGAGTCAGGCGCGGCCACCGAGAACGCGAGCGCGGCCGACGGCGAGAACGCGAGCGCGGCCGACGGTGAGAACGCGCCCGCCGACGCCTCCACCGATACTGCTCTGGTCGACGCCGCCGAACTCCTCTACGGCTCGGCGGTTCTCGCCGAGGGCGGCGAGCTGGACGAGCCCGCGGCGTTCGCGGCGCGGCTCAACCGCCAGCTCGTGCGCGGCCTGTAGCCGGGTTCATACCGAACCGCGGTCGGAGAGCCGCGTTCCGCGCGCGATGCGCCGAACGGCGGCTCTCCGACTGAGATTCTCCGGTGTTCAGGCCCGCCGGCGGTCGGCGCGGTCGACCAACCGAGCCACGGCGGCCTCGCTCGCGGTGCCCGGCACCGCCTGATAGGCCACGACCAGCTGCCCGGGTGCCGCGGCCACCTCCAGCGTCGCCCACTCCAGCTCGAGCACGCCGAGCTCGGGGTGGGCGATGGTCTTGGTGCCGTTCGCCTTACCCACCACCTCGCCCTCGCCCCACAGCCGGGCGAAATCGGGGCTGGCGACGGACAGTTCGCCCACCAGCGCCACCAACCGTGGATGCGACGGGTGGCCGCCGGACAGCGACCGCAGATTGCCCACGGTCTCGCGTGCCACCCGGTTGTAGTCGAGGTACACCTCGTGGGCGCGCGGGTCCAGGAACAGCGAGCGGGCCATGTTGTCGCCGACCTCGAGCCCGATCCCGCGGTGCAGCTCCGCGCCGGACGCGTTGGTGCCGATCAGGTCGAGCAGTGCGTTGGTGACGATCGTGGGATTCGGCCACGAGTTGAGCAGGCGCCGCAGCACGTCGGACAGCTCGTCGACCACGTCGCCGCCGCGGCCGTCCGGCAGCTCGGCGAGCTGGGCGAGATGCGCGACACCGTCGTCGTCCAGCTGTAGCACCCCCGCCAGCGCCGCGACGACGGCGGGCGACGGCCGGCGGTCCCGGCCCCGCTCGAGCCGTACCAGGTACTCCACGCTGATGCCCGCCTGCGCGGCGACCTCCTCGCGACGTAGCCCGGGCGTGCGGCGCGTGCCCATGGTGCGTAGGCCCAAGGACGCGGGGTCGACGCGCTCGCGCCGCGCCCGCAGGAACTCGCCGAGCACGTTGTCGCTCACGGATCCGACCCTACCGAGTACGGGCCGCGACAGCCTGGTAGTGCGACTACCCGGGAGCCGCGCGGCCTGTATGGCGGGGCGGCGGCCGGGCACCGTCGTCAGGCATGACAGAGACCACGAATCCCATCGGTATCCCACTCGACCTCACTGGGCGGACCGCCCTGATCACCGGTGCCGGCAGCGGCATCGGGGCGGCCACCGCCGTCGCACTGGCCGGCGCCGGGGCCCGCGTGGCACTGCTCGGCCGCCGGGCCGATCGCCTCACGCAGGTCGCGCGGGGCATCGACGGTGCCGCCTACGCCGCAGCGGATGTCACAGACCGCGCGGCCCTCCGCGAAGCCGTCCGTGAGTTGCGTTCCACCGTAGGACCGTTCGACCTGGTATGTGCCAACGCCGGCGCGATGCTCGCGGCGCCGTTCGACACCGCCGACGAGCACGAATGGGAACGCATGGTCGCCACCAACGTGACCGGGCTGCTGACCACGGCACGCGCGACCATCGACGACCTGCTGTCCGCGGCCGCCGACGGCCGCCCGGCCGACCTGGTGCTCACCAGCTCGATCGGGGCGCACATGGTGCTGCCCGGGTATGCCGTGTACACCGCCACCAAGGCAGCGGTGACCCATCTGACCACCAACCTGCGGGCCGAGTACGGGCCGCGCGGCGTGCGGGTGCGGGCGATCGAACCGGGCATGACCGAGTCCGATCTCGGTCAGGATATGGCCGACCCGAGCGCGCGCGAGTTCCTGCAGGAGTTCATCGTCGACAATCCGCCCATCCCCGCCGCCGCGATCGCCGAATCGATCCGATGGAGTGCGGCACTTCCCGCCCAGGTCAACGTCGCGTCGATGATCGTCATGCCGACGGTGCAGGGATAGTGCGGCGCGGGCCGTTATAAGGCAAGCCTGCCTTAACTGATATCCTGCGTGCATGGCGAAGAGTCCTCTCGACGGCGGAGTCGCACGATTCCGTGGGGTAGCGAACGACGAAGGACGACAACGCATCCGGCCGGTCCTCGCTCGGCGTGATCCGTCCGAGGCCCCGCTGCCTGCCGCTGCGGTCGTGCGATGACGACGGTGGTCACCGGCGCCGCGTCGGGTATCGGCCGGGCGACGGCGCTGCGGCTCGCCGCGGGCGGGCCGGTCACGCTGGTCGATCGTGATGCGTCGGGACTGGCGGAGACCGCGTGCGCGGTGGTCGCTGCGGGTGGCGCGGCGACCACGTTCGTCGTGGACCTGGCCGACGCCGACGCGGTGGCGTCGGCGGTTGAGGAGATCGAGACCGTCGCACCGGTCACCGCGTTAGCGCACTGCGCGGGCGTCCTGGTGACCGGGCCGGTCCTGGACGCCACCGCCGACGACTGGCGTGCGGTGTTGGACGTGAACCTGATGGGAGTGATCCACACCGTCACCGCCGTCGCCCGGCGGATGGCGGAGCGCGGATCCGGTGCCGTCGTCGTGGTCGGCTCCAACGCCGGTGTCGCCCCCAGGGTTGGACTGGGTGTGTACGGCGCCGCGAAAGCGGCCGCGCACATGGCCGTTCGCGCTCTCGCTCTCGAACTGGGCGGCCGCGGCGTGCGCGTCAACGTGGTGGCGCCCGGGTCCACGGACACGCCCATGCAGGCCGCCTTCGGGGGCGCCGGTGCCGCGGCCGCCGCGGTGGCCGGGGATCTCGCGCGGCACCGGCTGGGGATCCCGCTGGGGCGGATCGCCGATCCCGACGACATCGCCTGCGCCGTCGAGTATCTGCTGTCACCCGGCGCCCGCCATATCACCGCGCAGGTGGTCACCGTCGACGGCGGGGCCACGACGTGACCGGTCGAGTCCCGCAGAGCCAGTGTCAACCCTGAGTGAGGAGCCATGAGCCTACCCGACGCCGTCGCCTACGAGCTGCCGCAGCTGGACGTCCCCGAGCGGGTGTCCTGGACAGTCGAGCCGCGCCGCGCGGTGCTGCTGGTCCACGACATGCAGCGCCACTTCATCCGGGCTTTCGCGCCGGGCGACGATCCGCTGCGCACGGTGGTGCCCAATATCGCCGCCCTGATCGAGGCGGCCCGAAGGGCGTCCGTGCCGGTCGTCTACACCGCACAGCCGGGGGACCAGGATCCGGCGGAGCGTGCTCTGCTGACGGACTTCTGGGGCCCGGGCCTGGTTGCCGCCGACGCGGACATCATCGACGCGCTGGCGCCGGAGCCCGGCGACACCCTCCTCACCAAGTGGCGCTACAGCGCGTTCGCCCGCACGGACCTGGCCGAGCGGATGACGGCCTGGGGGCGAGACCAGTTGATCATCACCGGCGTCTACGCCCACATCGGCGTGATGACCACGGCCCTCGATTCCTTCATGCAAGACGTGCAGGCCCACGTGGTGCGCGACGCCGTCGCCGACTTCACCGCCGACGACCACGTCCGGGCCCTGCAATATGTTGCCAGCCGATGCGGGAGGGTCTGCACCACCGACGAGATGCGGGCCGCGCTGGCTTGACCCTGGAGAGCCGATGGCGCCCTGTTCAGCGGGTCGTCGAGGCCGGGTGACTAATATTACGATATTAGGTGAGCCTGTCATAAGTTGGTAGCATCGCAGGGTGTTCTCCGATGGTTTCACGAACCGAGCAGCGTCCGGCGACGTGTCCGCACCGCGGTTCCTGCTCGCCTCCGGTGGCGACGTGCTGGAGGCGCGCGGCGCGCTGGTGAGCTACCGCGACACCGCCGCTGCGCTGGCCGCACTGCATCGGTCCGAGCAGCGAATCATTGTGGGGGCCATACCGTTCGACCTCGATGATCGGGTCGCTCTGGTGGCGCCCGAGGAGACGGCGCATCGGCGCGTCGGCCGTCTGGACGCGGGGGGAGCGCTGCCACCGCTGGTGGTGACGGCGCAGCGACCGGCGCCCGACGAGCACCTCACGCGGGTGGCCGAGGTGATCCGACGCATCGAACGTGGCCGCCTGGACAAGGCGGTGCTGGCGCGGGCCGTGGAGTTCGCGGCCGCGGCGCCGGTCGACCCGGTGCGCCTCGCGCGCGAGCTGGCCCGGCGCGACCCGGCGGGCAATGCGTTCCTGGCCGATCTGTCGGCCGCCGGCGGCGAATACGTCGGCCGATTCCTGGTGGGCTCGAGCCCGGAGGTGCTCGTGGAGCGGCGCGGCGCCGTCGTCACCTGCCACCCGCTCGCGGGCACCGCGACCCGCCCGGACGGCCTCCTGGACTCCGACAAGGACCGGGCCGAGCACGCCTACGTGGTCGACGCGATCGCGGAGGTGCTGGCACCGCTGTGCGACACGCTGGACGTCCCGCCGCGGCCGTCGCTCACCCGCGCCGGCGACCTGTGGCACCTCGGCACGGTGATCACCGGCCGGCTCCGCGACCCGGGCACGACCGCCCTGGACCTCGCGCTGGCCCTGCACCCCACACCCGCCGTGTGCGGGATCCCGCGCGTCGCCGCCGCCCGCGCCATCGCCGAGGTCGAGGGGCCCCGGGGCTTCTACGCGGGCGCTGTGGGCTGGACCGACGCCACCGGCGACGGGCAGTGGCGGGTGTCCATCCGGTGCGCCGAGATCGCACCCGACGGCCGGTCGTTGCGGGCGTGGGCCGGTGGAGGCATCGTGGCGGCCTCCGACCCCGCGACCGAGCTGGCGGAGACCGCGAACAAGCTTCGGACGGTTCTCGGACCGTTCGACATCGAGCAGTGGGTGGCGTAGTGCAGGCGATGGTGTTGGACGGCGTCGTCCCCTACCCGGACGAGTTCGCCGAGCGGTATCGCGAGAAGGGCTATTGGACGGGGCAGACGCATTCCGACCTGCTCTTCGCTTCCGCCGCCGATCACGCCGACGAGGTCGCGGTGATCGCGGGTGACAGACGGATCACCTACGCGCGGCTCGCGGCCGACGTGTCCCTGCTCGCAGGCGGATTCGACGCCCTGGGAATCCGGCGGGGCGATCGAGTCGTGGTCCACCTGCCGAACGTTCCCGAGTTCGTCGAGGTCGTGTTCGCCCTGTTCGACATCGGTGCGATCCCGGTGCTCGCGCTGGCGTCCCACCGGCGCTCCGAGATCGAGTACTTCATCGAGCACACCGGGGCACGGGCCTACGTCACGATCGATCGGCACGACGGGTTCGACGGCGCCGCGACGGCGGCGGAGCTGCGGGAGACGCAGCCCACCCTCGAGCACACGGTGATCGTCTCCAGCCATGGTGGCGGCACCGACCTGGCGCGGCTGATGGCGGGCCCGGCGCTGCCGCGGGCGCGGCGCTCCCTGCCGGAGGACGTGGCATTCCTGCAGCTCTCGGGTGGGACCACCGGCCGGCCGAAGCTCATTCCCCGCACCCACGACGACTATCTGTACTCCGTGCGCGAGAGCGACGCACTGTGCGGGGTCACCGATCGAACGGTGCAATTGGTCGGGTTGCCGATCTCGCACAACTTCACCATGAGCTCCCCCGGGATACTCGGTGTCCTCGCCGCCGGCGGGACGCTGGTCCTGGCCGCGAACGGGACCCCGGACGTGGCGTTCCCGCTCATCGAGGAGCACCGGGTCACGCAGGCCGCGTTGGTGCCGTCGCTGGCGCTGGCGTGGTTGAACTCCGCACTGCGATCGCGGTACGACCTGGGCAGCCTCGAGACGATCCTGGTGGGCGGCGCCAAATTCAGCGCGGCCGCGGCGCGGCGGGTGGGCCCGGAACTGGGATGCGGGCTGCAGCAGGTGTTCGGCATGGCGGAGGGGCTGGTCAACTACACCCGTCGCGGCGACGACGAGGACACGATCGTCGCGACGCAGGGCAGGCCGATCTCGCCGGACGACGAGGTGCGCGTCGTGGACGACGACGACCGTGACCTGCCCGACGGCGAGGAGGGGCATCTGCTGGTCCGCGGCCCCTACACCATTCGCGGGTACTACCGCGCCCCCGACCACAACGCGAGGAGTTTCACCGCCGACGGGTTCTACCGCACGGGCGACGTGGTGCGGCGCGATGCGCGCGGATATCTCACCGTGGTGGGGCGTTCCAAGGACCAGATCAATCGCGGGGGCGAGAAGATCTCGCCCGAGGAGATCGAGAACCTGATCCTGGGGCACGACGCGATTCACGACGTGTCGGTGGTGGGCGTCCCCGACGAGTCACTCGGGGAACGCACCAAGGCGTACGTGATCCGGCGCGACGAATCCGACGGGCAGCCATCGGTTCTCGGCCTGCGGCGGTTCCTGCGCGACCGTGGCCTGGCGCCGTACAAGATCCCGGACCTGATCGAGTTCGTGACCGAGTTCCCACTGACCGGTGTGGGCAAGACCAGCAAGCGCGACCAGCGCGTGAAAGGACGATGAAGATGTCTCGACCCGTGATCGATCGGGCCGTCATCCGCCGAACGGTCGCCGCCGCCCTGGGCGCGTCCGAGGACGAGTTGGACGACGACGAGAACCTCATCGCCCTCGGCTTCGACTCGATGACACTGGTCCGGATCGCTGCCGAATGGCGTTCCGACGGTGTGGACGTCGGGTTCGCCGACCTCGCCAAGGCCCCGACCATCTCCGACTGGGTCGCGCTGATCGAGCGCAGCGGGGTGGTCGACGGTGACGCCGCTCAGCCGGACGACGCCGCCGACGATCCCACCTTCCCGCTCGCGACCATGCAGCACGCCTACTGGCTCGGCCGGGCCGAGGGGCAGGCGCTCGGTGGGGTCGCCGCCCACCTGTACGCCGAGTTCGACGGCGCCGTCGCGGACGTCGAACGGCTTCGCCACGCGGCGGAGGCGCTGATCGCGCGGCACCCGGCCCTGCGCACGCGGGTCCTGGACGCGGGGGTGCAGGAGGTGACGGACCGGTCGGACCGCCCGGCGTTGTGGGTCGCCGACCTGCGTGCGAAGGATCCGGAGGAGGTCGCGGCCGAACTCGAACGACGGCGCGACGCGTGCTCGCACCAGCTGCTCGACATCGGGACCGGCCAGGTCATCGACATCGGCCTCACCCTGCTGCCCGGGGGGCGCAGCCGGCTGCACGTCGACGTCGACATGGTGGCCAGCGACGCGATGAGCTACCGCATCATCCTGTCCGACCTGGCGCTGCTCTACCGGGGCGCCGCCCGGGTAGACGAGCGGCTCGAGTACGACTACCGGACGTATCTGCGGCAGCACGACGCGTCCACAGAGAACGCGCGGGACCGCGAGAAGCGTTGGTGGGCCGAGCGCATCGTCGACTACCCGGCGCCACCGCAGCTGCCGCAGGCCGCCGAATCGTCTGCCGCGGATCTGCGCCGGTCGATCCGTCGCGACCACATGCTGGCGCCCGCCGCGCGAGCGGTCCTGTACGGGCGGGCGCGCCGGTACGGTGTCACCCCGGCGATGGTGCTCGCGACCGTGTTCGCGGACGTCCTCGGCCGGTGGTCCGGGTCGCAGCGATTCCTGCTGAATCTGCCGTTGTTCGATCGTGAGCCCCTGCATCCGCACATCGGCAGCGTGGTGGGCGACTTCAGCAACTCGATCCTGCTGGACGTCCGGGTCGATCCCGCGGCGAGCTTCATCGACCGGGTCACCGCGATGCAGGACAACCTGCACGAGCACGCGGCCCACGCCGTCTATCGCGGCCTGGACGTGCTTCGTGATCTGGGACGCATCAACGGGGCGCCGGTGGTCGCGCCCGTCGTCTACACCAGCGGTCTCAACCTGGGAGACCTGTTCGCCCCGGCGGTGACCGAGGAGTTCGGCGAGCCCTGCTGGATCATCTCGCAGGGCCCGCAGGTGGCCCTGGACGCCCAGGTGGTGGAGCTGTCCGGCGGGATCCTGCTGAATTGGGACGTGCGACGGGATGTGTTCCCGCCCGGCGTGATCGACGTCATGTTCGCGGCGTATCGGGACCTGATCGACCGGCTCGTCGCCGACGACGCCGACTGGGCGTCGAGCATGGAGATCCCGTTGCCCGCCGCGCAGCGGGAGGTCCGGGCGCGAGTCAACGACACCGGCATGGAGCTGCCGGCGCGCACCCTGCACGGCGAGTTCTTCCGCCGCGCCGGGGAACAGGGCGGCGAACCCGCCGTGCTGTGGGGCGAGTCGGGTGCCTACACGTACGCAGAGCTCGCAGACGCGGCGCTGCGCGTGGCCTCGGCGCTCCGCGCTGCGGGCGTCCGCCGTGGGGACACCGTGGCCATCCGCATCCGCAAGGGCCACCTGCAGGTCCCCGCGGCGCTCGGTGTGCTCGCCGCGGGCGCGGCGTACCTGCCGATCGGCGAGGACCAGCCGCCCGCGCGCCGCACCGTGATGCTGGAACGTGGCCGCGCCGCGGCGATCATCGTCGACCGCGACGTCACCGACCTGCCGCAGGGCCTCGTCGCCGTGTCGCTCGACGACGCGCTGGCGCACCCCGCGACGCTCGACGAGCCGGTGCTGGTGGACCCCTCGGACATCGCATACGTGCTGTTCACGTCCGGCTCCACCGGCGAGCCCAAGGGCGTCGAGCTGCCCCACAAGTCGGCCGCCAACACCCTGTACGGGGTGATCTCCGTCTTCGGTCTCACGGGCGCCGACCGGACCCTCGGACTGTCCGTCCTGGAGTTCGACCTCTCGGTGATCGACATCTTCGCCGCGTTGTCGCTGGGCGGTGCGTTCATCGCCGTCGAGGGCGACGCCGCCAAGGACGCCGTGGCCTGGGCGGACCTCGCCGATAGGCACCGGGCCTCCGCGATCACCTGTGCCCCCGGCATCCTGCGGATGCTGCTCGACGTCGCGACGGCGGAGCAGCTCCGGCATCTGCACGCCGTGATGCTCGGCGGGGACTGGGTGACCGTCGACCTGGCGGAGCGGCTGTTCGAGCTGTCTCCCGAGGCCCGTTTCGCGGGCCTGGGCGGGACCACCGAGACCGCGGTGCACTGCACCGTGTGCGAGGTCGGCCACGAGATCCCCGAGGACTGGCGGACCGTGCCCTACGGGACGCCCCTACCGAACTTCGTGTGCCGGGTGGTCGACGAGTCGGGTCGGGACTGCCCCGACTGGGTGGTGGGTGAGCTGTGGATCGGCGGCCCCTCCGTGGGCGCGGGGTACCGTGGCGACCCCGAGCGCACCGCGAGCCGATTCGTGCAGCACGCGGGCCGGCGGTGGTACCGCACCGGGGACCTGGCGCGATACCTTCCGGATGGTGGCCTCGACTTCCTCGGCCGCGCGGACCACCAGGTCAAGGTCCGCGGTTACCGCGTCGAGCTCGGCGAGATCGAGGCCGCGCTGCGCGGCGTCGACGGGGTGTCGCAGGCGCTGGCGGTCACCGTCGACGGGGCCGCCCGGCGGCTCCTCGCGGTCGTGACACCGGCGGGCGACCGTCGGTTGGACGGTGTCGCCCTGCGTGATGAGCTGTCGGATCTGCTGCCGCCGTACATGATTCCCGAGCGGATCGACGTCCTGGAGCGGATCCCGTTGACCCGCAACGGCAAACTCGATCGACGGGCCGTCGTGGCCGCACTACCGACTGCGGGCGACGTCGGAACCGCGGTCGCGCCGTCCTCGGCACTGGAGGCAGCGCTCCTGCACATCGTCTCCGGTGTGCTGCTGCCGAACGGACTCGACTCGGTGGACACCGACTTCTTCGCCGCCGGAGGGGATTCGATACTCGCCACCTCCGTGGTCGCACAGGTCCGGTCGCTGCTGCAGGTCACCACCGTCACCGCCGCGGACTTCTTCACCACCCGGACGGTTGCGGGCCTGGCTGCCCTGCTGGGCGATCGGGCGGTCGAACCGCAGCAGCTGCAGGCGGCCGCCGAGATCTACCTCGACGTCATCGGGCTCGACGAGGCGCAGGCGCTGGAGGCGGTGAGCGAGTCGCAGTGATGTAGGCCGGCTCCCGCGCGGGGAGGGGAGGAAGCGCGGTGGTCGGTGAGACGCTATTCGACGAGGCGGGCGGCGTGGCCGACGGTGTCTGCGGCCACCGTTGCGGCGCGGTGGAGACGCGCCGCAGCAGGAGTCGTGATCTCCTGCGCCGCAGGCACTCCCGTCATGCGGTGCTGCTGCAGGATGGTGGCCGTGGTGGGCGCGAGCAGAGGTAGCAGTAGGTCCGCGAGCGACGGGACGGTGAGGCCCGCGATGACCGCGCGCGTCGCCGGCCGCACCGCGGCGGACACGACGTCGGGTTGGTCGAAGCCGCCGAGGCGGCGCATCCAGCGCGGCAGGGTCGCGATCGTGGCCGGCGCCGCCAGGTGGCTCGCGCCCCAGAACACCGGCCCCGCCGCGCCCAGCGGCGTGTGCAGCACGTAGTGCATAGCACGCTGGGCACGCTCGGAGCAGCACAGCTGCGGCCGCACCGTGTCGTAGTAGGCGTGCAACTCGGCGCGGCTGCGGGGCACGTCCTCGGCGTCGCACGTCTGCAGCTCGGCGGCGACGGCACAGTCGGCCCAGTACCGCGCCTCGTCGGCGGGGGATAGGCGCCCGGGACCGTACATCTCGTAACACTTGAGCACCGAGTGCCAGCCCGTCACGTGGATCCACAGCTGCGACACCGGGTGGTCGGCGCGGTACCGCCGACCGGTGATCGGTTCGATGCCCGTGGCCCTCGCGTGCACGCCGAGCAGCGCCCCGGACATCGCGAGCGCCGTTCGCGAGTCCCCCACCGCCACCGTCAGGAAGTAGCCGAGCGTGCGGTCGAGGCGACCCCGGGGGTCGGTGTACATCCCGGCCTGATCGGCGACGGCGGCCGCGAGGTAGGGATCGAACTGCTCGAGCACCACCGACCGTTGGAAGCCGAGCAGTGCCGTCGGATGTGTCCACACCCGCCAGGTCACGGAGTCGGGGCCGAAGAAGCCGTAGTCGGCCGAGCGCAGCACGGGGACATCGCCGGGAGGATTCGGGCACTCGGATGTGTTCACTGGTCCTCCATCAGGCGCTCGCGAACGCGTGGTACATGGCATTGCCGAAGAACCGGCTCAACTCGTCGACGCGGTCGTGTCGACCGGCACCGTCGGGCTCGGGCGAGGCGAGCAGCAGGCGTACCGCCGCCTCGCAGGACGAGACGAACAGCTCGATCAGCATCGGCTGCTTGCGCTCGGCGGCGGCGATGTGCCAGCGCGACGTGAGCGTGGGGCCGATCCACGCCGACGCCTCACCCGCGACGTGGGCCCGCGCGGCAGCCACGCGCGCGGCGACCTCGGGGTCGTAGCCGGTCGAGAACACCAGCCGCCACGCGTCCGGTCGCTGTGCCACCGCGGTGAGCAGCGCCTGATAGCCGGCGACGAACGCGGCGACCATGTCGTCGGCGCGGGCCGAGTGCAGCGCGTCGAGTGCCATGGACGTCAACATCTCGGTCTCGCGGTCGAGCAGGGCCGTGATCAGCTCGATGCGGTCGCGGAAGCACGCGTACACCACCGGCCGCGTGACGTGCATCCGGTCGGCGACGGTGCCGACGGTGACCGCGCCGAGACCGTCGGAGGCGGCGATCTCCAGGGCCGCGTCCAGAACCTGTGGGCGCCGGCGCTCCGGACCCAGGTGCTCGGCGCGCGGCCGGCGGCCGGCCGTCGTGGTCACTGGCGCACCGTGCTCTCGTCAGGGCCCGTTGATCGGGCCGGTGGGCGATAATGCACAGGATACCGCCGAATCGGAAGAATGCTGCATAACTGTAGGAAGCGTCGTGTCGTCGCGGCCACGGTGGGGGGCTGCTGTTCATCCTGCGTTCACGTGGCGGACCGGCGGCACTCATAGCATTTCGCGCGTGATAGATCTTGACTTGCCCGTCGGAATCGACCTCAGTGAGATCAGCGGCCGAGAGGCGTTGCAGAAGATCGTCGACCTGCGAGCCACCGACGGTTTCACGGTGAACGACGATGACGACGACGATCCCGTACTACTGACGCCGGAGCGCCACGTCGTCGACACCTGGCGGGAGAGCTACCCCTACAGCGAGCGGATGCGCCGCTCGGACTACGAGCGCGAGAAGCGTCTGCTGCAGATCGAACTGCTCAAGCTGCAGAAGTGGGTCAAGGAGACCGGGCAGCGGATCATCATCGTCTTCGAGGGCCGCGACGCCGCCGGCAAGGGCGGCACCATCAAGCGGTTCATGGAGCACATGAACCCCCGCGGCGCGCGGATCGTGGCGCTGGTCAAGCCCAACGAGCGCGAGGCCGGCGAGTGGTATTTCCAACGCTACATCGACAACTTCCCCACCAAGGGCGAGATCGTCCTGTTCGACCGGTCCTGGTACAACCGCGGCGGGGTCGAGCGGGTGATGGGATTCTGCACCGACGAGCAGCACGACCGGTGGATGCACCAGGTGCCGCTGTTCGAGAAGATGCTCGTCGAGGACGGCATCTCACTGACCAAGTTCTGGTTCTCGGTGACACAGCTCGAGCAGCGCACCCGCTTCGCCATCCGGCAGATCGACCCCGTCCGGCAGTGGAAGCTCTCGCCGATGGACCTCGCGTCGCTCGATAAGTGGGACCAGTACACGGCGGCGAAGGAGGAGGTCTTCACCGGGACCGACACCGATTACGCGCCGTGGACAGTGGTCAAGAGCAACGACAAGAAGCGCGCCCGTGTCAACGCCATGCGCTACATCCTGAGCCGGTTCGACTACGACAACAAGGACGAGGAGATCGTCGCGGGCGGCCCCGACCCGCTGATCGTCGGACGCGGCAAGGACCTGATCGGCGATTGACGCCCGCTCCAGTAGCGTTGGAGCCGTGCGCGGATTCACTGCCTTCCTGCTCGTGATCGTGGCCGCGGTGGCCGTCTTCGTCGCCGTGCCCGCGAACTGGGCGAATCGCTACGTGGTGGACCAGGGCCGGTTCACCACATTGCTCGCGCCGCTGGGGTCCGATCCGGCGGTCCAGCAGGTGATGGCCACCGAGATCGCGGGGCAGGTGCAGCGGCTGCTCACCGAGCAGGGGGACAGCCGCCCGCCGCTGGAGACCATCACACCGTACGTCACCGCGTACACCCGTAGTGCGCAGTTCCCGCCGGTGTTCGCGGCCGCGGTCGGGCAGGTGCACACGTGGCTGTTCACGCAGCCGACCCTGGAGCAGCGGCTCGGGGGGGCCACCACCACCCAGGTCGATCTGGCGCCGATGATCCGGCAGATCGTCTCGGCCGACCACGTGCAGGTCAAGGGTGCCGACCTCGCGGTACCCGCGCAGGTCACCATCGATCTGTCGGGGACCGGCGCCAATCAGGACCTGTTCCGCGCCGGGCGCCTGCAGCCCGTCGCCGAGGATGTGGGCGCGGCGTCGTGGCTGGCGATCCTGGTCGGAGCGGTGGCCGCAGTCCTGGCGCTGATCGCCGGGCGGCGGCGGGGCTTCGTCCTGATGTTCCTCGGCCTCGGGGCGGCCCTCGCGGCCGGTGTCACGTGGGTGCTGTGCGTAGCGGCGCCGTCGTACGCCGCGCACCGCGGCGGAGGCGGCCTGAACATGACGGTGCTGAAGGCGGCGATCGACCAGGTCACCCACTCGATCGGACCCTGGGTGGGGACGGAGGCCGCGATCGGCGGCGCCGCGGCCCTGCTGGGGCTGATGTTCGGCGTGCTGGGCATGCTCGCCGGCCGTCGGCGCCGGCGCGAGGGCTGGTGACCGTGCCCGACACCGGGCCGACGATGTCGGGACCCGACCCGGCGGCTCGGGGCGGGCGCCGGCGGCCCACCGTCGCCACCCTGACGTACCGGGACGGCAGCACGAACCCCGTGCGCATCTACCGCGGTGCGCGTGCGGAGGCGCCGTGCGTGATCCTGTGGCCGGGCCTCAACGTGCCCGCCGGATACTTCGACGAGCTCGCGTTCGGACTCGTGGACGCCGGCTACAACGCGGTCGCCTCCGAGCAGCGAGGACAGGGCGATGCGCGCCCCGAGATCTCGGCGTCCAGCGACTTCGGATACCAGCAGATGGCGAGCGAGGACTATCCATCCGTGTCGGCGCTGGTGCGGCAGAAGTTCCCTGCTGCGAAGCGGATCGTCTTGGGGCACAGCATGGGTGGTCTGCTGGGGAGCATGTATGCGGCGCGGGCGCGGCAGAACATCGCGGGCCTGATCCTGGTCGCTTCGGGCACCGGCTACCACCGACTGGAGCCACCGCTGTCGGCGATGGGCAGGCTGATCGGCACGGGCGTCGCCGCGCGGACGGCGCGGGTGCGTGGTCATTGGCCGGGCGGCCTCGACGGGTTCGGGCCGCAGGCGCGGGGTGTGATCCGCGATTTCGACCGTCTCGTGCGCACCGGCCGGTTCGATGTGGCGGGTGCCGACATCGACTACGAGGCGCGGCTCGCGACCCTCTCCACGCCTGTCCTCGCGGTGTCCATCGCCGGCGACGACACGGTGTCGCAGCGGCAGGTGCACGGGCTGGCGGAGAAGTTCCGGGCGGCGTCCGTCACCGAGCGGCACGTAGGGGAGGCGTTGGGCCACAACCGCTGGATCCTGCGCCCCGACGTGATGGTGCCCGTCTTCGACGCCTGGATCCGCAGCGAGGTCCTCGGGCACCCCCCGACAGACCAGCATCGCTGAAGCCGACAGGATTTCCGACACCCCGGGGCCGGATCGCGGGCGAAGGTGGATTATTCGGTCGGTTTCGTTCCTGCTCGACGCCTGCGGGCCTTCACAGGCCGATCGAGATCACCGGCTGGTAGGCCGGGTTGAGCCACTTGAGCAGCGCGATCATCGATGCGCGGTCGACGGCGACGCACCCCTCGGTGGGTGTGCCGTCGGTGACGTGCAGGAAGAACGCCGAGCCCTTACCCGGTGTGTGGGTGGGGTTCTCGTTGAAGTGCACCGCGTAGTCGTAGACGGGTCCGGCGTTGTACAGGTTCTCGCTGCCCGGCCCGGGATCCGCGCCCACGACGTGCCGGTCGTAGGTGGGGGACTTCGGGTTGCCGTCCCACCAGTCACGCGCGGTGACCTGCGAGTACGGCATCGAGGTGCCGGGATTCGGCTGCCGGCCGAACGCCTCGTCCAAGCCGAACACGCCCATCGGCGTGCGGGGGACGGTGTCCGAGGCGACACCCATGCCCTGTGAACCGAGGCGGGCGTTGATCGGCCCGAAGACGCGGGTCCAGGTGCTGCTGCCGGGAATCCACGCGGACAGCTGCGCCGTGGTCGACGAGGTGCTCGGCGCGCTCACCGTGATGATCTCGCGCGCCGACGGTGCCGCCGCGACGGCTGCACGCAGGAGCGATGTGTCGTCGGCGTGTGCGGCCCCGGGAACAGCCGCGGCGACGCCGCCGACGGTTACGGCGGCAGCCGACAGCAGCAGGGCGGCGCGCCGGGACAGGCGCGTGTGCATCGCGGACATGATTCGAGTATGCCGGGACGTGTGTTATGCGTGCAAACCTCTGAGGCTGCTGTGATTGTGCTTGCCGTCAACCTGTGCACCGTTCCGTCGGCCGGTGTCCGCAACCTGTGCACCCTTTCGTCGGTGAGCGGGCGACGATGACCGACGGAACGGTGCACAGGTTGGTCGCGCGGCGACGGAACGGTGCACAGGTTGATCAGCGGAGGCGGCGTTCCACGCGCTCGATCTTCGCAGTCAGCTGGCCCGTGAACCCGGGGCGGATGTCGGCCTTGATCACCAGCGAGACGCGGGGCGCGGTCTGCGCGAGGCGGTCGACGCACGCCTTGATCACCGCCATCACTTCGTCCCACTCGCCCTCGATGTTGGTGAACATGGCGTTGGTCTCGCACGGCAGACCCGAGGCGCGCACGATGGCGACGGCCTCGGCCACCGCCGCGGATACGCCACCGTCGTCCTCAGCGGGACCACCCATCGGGCTGATCGAGAACGCCGCGATCATCGCTGTGCCCCTTCCGCCCTGTCGTTTTCCGCCCTGTCGTTTTCCGCCCTGTCGTTTTCCGCCCTGTCGTTTTCCGCTCTGTCGCTTCCGGCCGCCTCGGCGGCTCCGTCACCCAACTCCTCCCACAGGAACTCGTAGGCGACGGCCGACTTGAACGCCGCCTGCCGGTTGTCGGCGGCGCCGCCGTGGCCACCCTCGATGTTCTCGTAGTAGCGCACCGGGTAGCCCAGATCCTCCAGCGCCGCAACGAACTTCCGCGCGTGCCCGGGATGCACTCGATCGTCGCGGGTCGAGGAGGTGACCAGCAACGCGGGTCGGCGCACCGCCGCATCGGAATCCGCCGGCGCGGGAAGGTTCTGGTACGGCGAGTATTCGGCGATGTACGCCCACTGCTCCGGGTCGTCCGGGTCGCCGTACTCTGCGACCCAGGACGCACCCGCGAGCAGTTCGTGATAGCGGCGCATGTCGAGTAGCGGCACCTGACACACGATGGCGCCGAACAACTCCGGGTACCGCGTATACATGACGCCCATCAGCAGGCCGCCGTTGCTCCCGCCCTGCGCGCCGAGCAGGTCTCGCGTGGTGACCCCGCGTGCCACGAGATCCCTTGCCACAGCGGCGAAGTCCTCGTACACCCGCATGCGGTTCTCCTTGAGTGCGGACGTGTGCCAGGTGGGCCCGTACTCGCCGCCGCCGCGGATGTTGGCCAGCACGTAGGCGCCGCCACGCTCGATCCAGGATCGGCCCGCAACCGGCAGATAGCCCGGCGTGAGCGAGTTCTCGAAACCGCCGTAGCCGTACAGCAGCGTCGGGACCGGTTCTGGGGTCTCTGCTCCGTACGCCGCGCGGCGGACCACGAAGTACGGGATCGCCGTGCCGTCGTCACTGGTGGCGAAGAACTGCTCGGTCGTCACCCCAGCGGCGTCGTACATACGAGGCGCCGCCTTGAGGGGCGACATCTCGCCGCCGGCCTGCCCGTACAGCAGGGTCGAGGGCAGCGTGAACGAATTCGCCAGCAGGAAGAGCTCATCCGACTCGCGAGGGTCGGTGCCCGTCACCGTCAGCTCGGCGAACCGGGGCAGCCCCCGGGTCTCGCGGCGCTCCCACGTGCCCGGCCCGAGTGTGATCAGCTCGGTCCGCACGTCCCGCAGCGTGGCCAGCAGCAGATACGACTTCGTCCACGTCCAGCCCTGCAGTGAGGTGTGCGCATCCGGGGTGAAAACCGTTGAGTGCTCGCGTGACCCGTCGAGGAATGCAGCGAAGTCGAACGCCAGCAGCGAGCCGGGGGCCGCGGCGCCGCCCGGCAGTTCCCACTCGCGCTTCGGCGAGACCATCAGATAGCCGTCGTGCACACTGGTCGCGGCGTCGGTGGGGACCTCGATGAGCGTGGTGGCACCTGTCTCGGGGTCGAGCAGGAACTCCTCGGAGTTGTAGAAGTCGGTGCTGCGGCCGACGAAATGCCGCTCGTACCCAGGCGTGTCGTCGTATGCGGCGTACACCGACACGTCGGAGACCGCGCCCTCGAACACCGTCGTGGCCTCCTCGAGGGGGGTGCCGCGCCGCCACCGCTTGGCGATCCGCGGGTACCCCGACTCGGTGAGGGTTCCGGGCCCGAAATCGGTCTCGACGTACACCGAGTCACCGTCGATCCACGAGATGCTGCTCTTCGCCTCGGGGAGCTCGAAACCGCCCTCCGCGGCCGGGATCCACGCGCGGCGCGACAGCGAGAACTCCCGGATGACGGTGGCGTCGGAGCCGCCGTGCGACAGCGAGACGAGCGCGCGGTCCCACTCCAGTCCGTCGGGCCCCAGCGCGCGGAGCACCGTCGCCCCGTGCCACACCCAGTCCTGCGATTCCGCCCGCCGCAACTCGTCGACGTCGACCAGCACCTCCCACTCGGGGGAGTCGGTGGCGAAGGACTCCGGCGTCGTGCGGCGCCACAGCCCGTAGGGGTGGTCTCCGTCGACCCAGAAGTTGTAGAACAGCGGCCCGCGACGGCGTGGGTGCGGGATCCGGCGCTTGTCGTCGAGGATGGCGAGGGTGTCCGCCTCGAGGGCGTCGAAGCGGGGGCCGGCCAATGCCTTGCTCGTCGCGGTGTTGCGCTCACGCGCCCACGTCAGCGGCGCTTCGCCGGTGATCTCCTCCAGCCACAGATACGGGTCCATGCCGCCCACAATAGGACGGGCAGGGACTAGGGTGGTCCGCGTGGCTGATCACTTTGACACCGTTGTGCTAGGCGCTGGCCCAGGAGGCTACGTCGCCGCGATCCGAGCCGCGCAGCTCGGGCAGAAGGTCGCGATCATCGAGGAGAAGTACTGGGGCGGTGTGTGCCTCAATGTCGGGTGTATCCCGTCGAAGGCGCTGCTGAGGAATGCCGAACTGGCACATATCTTCTCCGCTGAGGCCAAGACCTTCGGGATCAGCGGGAACGCGACCTTCGACTTCGGTGCGGCATTCGATCGCAGCCGCAAGGTGTCCGAGGCGAGCGCAGCCGGCGTGCACTACTTGATGAAGAAGAACAAGATCACCGAGATCGACGGCTACGGCGTGTTCACCGACGCCAAGACCATCGCCGTCGGCGACCGTGTGGTCACGTTCGACAACGTCATCATCGACACCGGCTCCACCGTACGGCTGCTGCCGGGCGTGCAGCTGTCCGACAACGTCGTCACCTACGAGACCCAGATCCTCACGCGCGATCTGCCCGAGTCGATCATCATCATCGGTGCCGGTGCGATCGGCATGGAGTTCGGCTACGTGCTGCGCGCCTACGGCGTCGAGGTCACGATCGTGGAGTTCCTCGACCGGGCGCTGCCCAACGAGGATGCGGACGTGTCCAAGGAGATCCAGAAGCAGTACCGCAAGCTGGGCATCAAGATCCTCACGTCGACCAGGGTGGAGACGGTCACCGACAACGGCTCGTCGGTCACCGTGACCTACTCCGACGCCAAGGGGCAGGGCTCGCTGAGCGCATCGAAGGTGCTCATGTCCGTGGGCTTCGCGCCGCGTGTCGAGGGCTTCGGCCTGGAGAAGACCGGCGTCGCGCTCACCGAGCGCGGTGCGATCGCCATCGACGACTACATGCGCACCAACGTCCCCGGCATCTACGCGATCGGCGACGTCACGGCCAAGCTGCAGCTCGCGCATGTAGCCGAGGCGCAGGCCGTGGTCGCCGCCGAGACCATTGCCGGCGCCGAGACCCAGACCCTGGGCGACTACCGCAACATGCCTCGCGCCACGTTCTGCCAGCCGCAGGTCGCCTCGTTCGGGCTCACCGAGCAGCAGGCCCGCGACGAGGGGTACGACGTCAAGGTCGCGAGCTTCCCGTTCTCGGCGAACGGCAAGGCCCGCGGCCTCGCCGACGGTGTCGGATTCGTCAAGCTGGTCGCGGACGCCCAGTACGGTGAGCTGCTCGGCGGTCACCTGATCGGCCCCGACGTCTCCGAGCTGCTGCCCGAGCTGACCCTGGCCCAGAAGTGGGACCTCACGGTGAACGAGCTGGCCCGCAACGTGCACACGCACCCGACGCTGTCGGAGGCGCTGCAGGAGGCCATCCACGGCCTGGCGGGTCACATGATCAACCTGTAGACCCAACGCGAGCGGCCCATCTCCCTGCGGAGATGGGCCGCCCGTGTGTCTGTGGTCTGCAACATGTGCACCCTACCGTCGGCCCGACACCGTCGGCGCCATGCGCACGTCACCCGAGGGCGACGAGGTCGGCGTCGCACAGTGCGGCTCTGTTCGGTCGTCTTCGGCGCACCGTGGTCCGCAGTGACGCGGACCAGCCGGGCTGCCTCGCGGCCGGCGGCACCGTCGGGCAGGAGTGTCACGCCAGCTGCACCGAACGTTCCTCGTTACCGCTGCGCCCGATGTGGTAGACGGCGTCGTGGAACCAGGCCGCCGACTCCACGGGCTCCCGCTCGAACGGCGCACCTGCCTCGGCGCGCGACGAGCGCTGCGACCAGGTGCGTGACGGCGTGCCCCTGTCGGTGCGGTTCGCCCCATCGGGCCACCAGACGTCCTCGGTCGGTGATCGCGAGTCGGGTTGCAATGCAATCGCCTCCGCCTCAGCGCTCGGGCTCGATGCCGAGCGTCTCGATCGCGGTGGCCAGTCCGTCGTATTGGGTCGCGAGCATGACGATCTCGACCAGCCTACGGTCGTCGAAGTGCCGCGACAGTTCGGACCACGTGGCGTCGGTGACCGCCTTGGTCTCCACCAGCTCCGTTGTCGCATGCAGCAGGGCCCCGCTGCGCTCGTCCCAGCCCGTGCCGGCGAAGATTGCTTCCTGACGATCCCGGTCGAGGCCCGTGCGGGCTCCGATCCGGCGGTGGTGGCCGAGCTCGTACGTGTTGCCGCGCAGATGCGCGACCCGCAGGATCACCGTCTCCGACTCGGAGCGGCGTAGCGCCCCGAACGGCATCAACATCCCGGAGTAGCCGAGCCAACCGAGGAACAACCGCTTGGAGCGGCCGAGGGTGGAGAACAAGTGCATATCGTCCGCGCCGATCGCGTGCGCGCCGACGCGGCTGATGACGAAGTTGATCGGGCCCTGCTGCAGGAGTCCGCCCGGGGACACGCGAGGAGTCACCCCGTCCACGGTACGGACCGACGGTACCCGCGGTGTGGGCCGTGGGCGCGTGCGCCCGGTCGGACGACGGAAGGGTGCGCATGTCGGGTGGGGCGACGGAAGGGTGCACATGTTGGCTACTTCATGTGATAGGGCGACACGGTGCTGCGGTGCTCGTCGACGTCGAGTGACCGGCCGATCGGCGGGAACGCGCGCTGTGCGCAGTTGTCTCGCTCGCACACGCGGCAGCCGGCGCCGATCGGCGTCGGATCGCCGTTCGCGAGGTCGAGGCCGCGGGCGTAGACCAGACGATGCGCGTGGCGCAGCTCGCAGCCGAGGCCGATCGCGAAGGTCTTGGACGGCTGTCCGAACCGCGCTGCCCGGCGCTCGACGGTGCGCGCGACCCACAGGTAGTTGCGGCCGTCGGGCATCTCGGCCAGCTGCACGAGGATCTTGCCGGGCCAGGCGAAGGTCTCGTACACGTTCCACAGCGGGCACGTGCCGCCGGACGCGGAGAAGTGGAAGCCCGTGGACGACTGCCGCTTGCTCATGTTGCCGGCGCGGTCCACGCGCACGAACGACAGCGGTAGGCCGCGTAGGTTCGGGCGCTGCATCGTGGACAGCCGGTGCGCCACGGTCTCGTACGAGACGGCGAAGAAGGCGGACAGCCGTTCGATGTCGTACTGGAAGTCCTCGGCCGCCCCGTGGAACTGCGTGTACGGCAACACCACGGCGGCCGCGTAGTAGTTGGCGAGTCCGTGCTTGGCCAGGCGCCGCGCCTCGTCGCTGGTGAAGCCGCCGGCGTCGACCAGGGCGTCGATGGCCTCGCCGCACTCGAGGAACGCCAGCTCGGCGGCCATCTTGAAGAACTGTTGGCCACCTGAGAGGTGTGCGGAGATCTCCAACTCCCGGGACACCGGATCGAACCGGTGCAGCACGCCGTCCCCGAGGTCGACGCGGCGGCGGATGGACACGTTGTGCACGGTCTGCAGCCGGTTCTCGACGGCGGCGCGTAGGTCGGCGCCGTGCATCCGCATGCGGACCGTGAGCTCCTCGGCTGCGGTGTCGATCTCGTCGAAGTAGTTCTGCCGCTCGTAGAAGAAGTCCCGCACCTCCTCGTGCGGGTGCGAGATCGCCCCGCGTGCGTGCGGGTCACTGCGACCGTCGGTGGCCTGGGCGAGCTGGTCGGCGGCGTTGAGGTAGCGGCGGTGTAGCGACACCATCGCCCGCGCGAAACCGGCGTGGTCGCGTACGAGCTCGGACAGTTCCTCGGTGGGCGTCGGCGAATCGACGTCCATCGTGACCTCGCGCAGCTCGGCGATGAGGCGGGTCTCGTCCTGCGAGTTGAAGAACGAGGTGTCCACGCCGAACACGTCCGTGATCTTCAGCAGCACCGGAACACTGAGCGGCCGCACGTCGTGCTCGATCTGGTTGAGGTACGACGGGGAGATCTCGAGAGCCCCGGCGAGGGACGCCTGGGACAAGCCACGCTCTTTGCGGAGCCCGCGAAGGCGCGCCCCGACAAAGGTCTTGGACACGAGGGGCAAGTCTACTTCGACCGGGCGGTACCCGCGGGTTGCAGCACACCACGAGCCACCCATCTAGTGTGATGTGCATCACACCATCGTTGCGTTCGCGGGGCGCCGGTCGCCGCCGCCTCCAGTCCTGCGGCGTCCAGGCGCGCGGGTCGCCTCTGTTAAACACGCAGTACGTACGTACTTTTTGGTGTCGACCGGCGTCTCTGCTTCGCAGACTTCGCATCGATTCGGCGTCTTCGTGGCTCTGTCTGCCAACCGATTCGGCCTTGGCCTGCGTATTTGGGTGTGGCACAGTGTTGGCAGGCACCACGCCGGGAGGTCGGGAGAGCTTCACTTGATCCGCTGGTTTCGCGAAGCATTGCGAGCGGATCGGCCCCGGTAGCCGAATCAGTCAGTGTCAGTCACAAGAAACAGGGAGCCCATGAGCACCGTCGGAAAGCCCAGGACCGCGGCAGAGATCCAGCAGGATTGGGACACCAACCCCCGTTGGAGCGGCATCAAGCGCGATTACACCGCCGAGTCGGTCGCCGAGCTGCAGGGCACCGTTGTCGAGGAGTACACCCTTGCCAAGCGTGGCGCCGAGATCCTCTGGGAGGGCGTGAACGGCGACGGTTACATCAACGCCCTGGGTGCCCTCACGGGTAACCAGGCCGTGCAGCAGGTGCGCGCCGGCCTGAAGGCCGTGTACCTGTCCGGTTGGCAGGTCGCCGGCGATGCGAACCTCTCGGGGCACACCTACCCCGACCAGTCGCTGTACCCGGCCAACTCGGTGCCGCAGGTCGTGCGCCGCATCAACAACGCGCTGCTGCGCGCCGATGAGATCTCCCGCGTCGAGGGCGACGACTCGGTCGAGAACTGGCTCGTCCCGATCGTCGCCGACGGTGAGGCCGGCTTCGGTGGCGCGCTGAACGTCTACGAGCTGCAGAAGGCCATGATCGCCGCGGGTGCCGCCGGTACCCACTGGGAGGACCAGCTCGCGTCGGAGAAGAAGTGCGGCCACCTCGGTGGCAAGGTGCTCATCCCCACCGCGCAGCACATCCGCACGCTGACCTCGGCCCGCCTCGCGGCTGACGTCGCGGGCGTGCCCACCGTCGTCGTCGCCCGCACCGACGCCGAGGCCGCCACCCTGATCACCTCGGACGTCGACGACCGCGACAAGCCGTTCGTCACCGGTGAGCGCACCGCTGAGGGCTTCTACAACGTCAAGAACGGCATCGAGCCCTGCATCGCCCGCGCCAAGGCGTACGCGCCCTACGCGGACCTGATCTGGATGGAGACCGGCACTCCCGATCTCGAGCTGGCCAAGAAGTTCGCCGAGTCGGTCAAGTCCGAGTTCCCGGACCAGCTGCTGGCGTACAACTGCAGCCCGTCGTTCAACTGGCGTCAGCACCTGGACGACGCGACCATCGCGAAGTTCCAGAACGAGCTCGGCGCCATGGGCTTCAAGTTCCAGTTCATCACCCTGGCCGGTTTCCACGCCCTCAACTACTCGATGTTCGACCTGGCCTACGGCTACGCCCGCAACCAGATGTCGGCCTACGTCGAGCTGCAGGAGCGCGAGTTCGCGTCGGAGGAGCGGGGCTACACCGCCACCAAGCACCAGCGCGAGGTCGGCGCCGGCTACTTCGACCGGATCGCCACCACCGTCGACCCGGAGAGCTCCACCACCGCGCTCAAGGGCTCGACCGAAGAGGGCCAGTTCCACTAGGACGGGACCGCCTCCCCGGAACTCTTGCCGAACAGCAGGCGGCTCGCGACTTCGCGTCGCGGGCCGCCTGCTGTGTAGGTGGGCCGGTTCTGGGCGTACCCGAGCAGGGTTACCCTCATCTCACCGAATGCTGTTGTTACGTTGGGAAATTCCATGAGTGAAAAGATTTCGCGGGTCGGGGTTGTCGGCGCGGGACAGATGGGCGGCGGCATCGCCGAGGTGTGTGCGCGTGCCGGGGCAGATGTTCTGGTCTACGAGGCGACCGAGGAGCTGACTGTTGCGGGTAAGACGCGCATCCTCACGTCGCTCGACCGAGCGGTGTCGTCGGGGAAGCTCACGGAGCGGGAGCGCGAGCAGGCCAGCTGGCGCCTGCGATTCACCACCGACCTGGCGGAGTTCGCCGATCGCCAGATCGTCGTCGAGGCGGTGATCGAGAACGAGGAGGTCAAGACCGCGATCTTCCGCGAGCTCGATCGCGTCGTCACCGACCCCGACGCCGTGCTCGCGTCGAACACCTCGTCGCTGCCCATCACCCGGATCGCGATGGCCACCCAGAACCCGGGCCGCGTCCTGGGGCTGCACTTCTTCAACCCCGTGCCCGTGCTGCCTCTGGTCGAGCTGATCGCGTCGGTGGCCACCAGCGACCAGGCGGTCGCGCGTGCCGAGTCCTTCGCCGCCGATGTGCTCGGCAAGCAGGTCGTCCGCGCCACCGACCGGTCCGGCTTCGTGGTCAACGCCCTGCTCGTGCCGTACCTGCTGTCTGCGATCCGCATGGTGGAGTCGGGATTCGCCACCGCCGAGGACGTCGACAAGGCCATGGTCCTGGGCTGTGCCCACCCCATGGGCCCGCTCAAGCTGACCGACCTGATCGGCCTCGACACCACCAAGTTCATCGCCGACGCGATGTACGAGGAGTACAAGGAACCGCTGTATGCGCCGCCGCCGCTGCTGCTGCGCATGGTGGAGGCCGGCCGGCTGGGCAAGAAGTCCGGTCGGGGCTTCTACGAGTACCCCAGGAAGTGAAGTAGGGCCTCGGTTCCCGACCTCTCGTCCCGCCGGCGAAGCCGCTGGTCACAGCGATCGCTGCGCCCGGCGGTGGTGAGGTCGGGGCGCGCCGACGGTGACCGGTGCGGCCAGGCCCGGCATGTACGCTATGCCGGGTCCACCGTCAGGAGCGCAACGCATGTTCGAGCACCGTAACCCCGGCACCGTCGGCCCCCCGATCGCTGGGGCGGCCGCCGCCCTGCGCCGCATGACCGGCCGCGACCCGCACGAACAGGGGCGCGCGGCCACCACCCTCGAGCTGTTCTTCGATCTGACGTTCGTGGTCGTGTTCTCGCTGACCGGTGTGCAGTTCGCCGACTACATGGCCGAGGGTCGGTACGAGGCCGCGCTGGTGGGTTTCGGGTTCTGTGGATTCGCTGCCGTGTGGGCCTGGATCAACTTCAGCTGGATGGCATCGGCGTTCGACACCGACGACTGGCTGTTCCGGATCACGACGATGTTGCAGATGTTCGGCGTGTGCATCATGGCGCTGGGCTGCGAGCCCGTGTTCGCGTCGCTCGCCGAGCATGAGCGTCCGAACAACCGGGTGCTGGTGCTGGGGTACG
Organism: Tsukamurella soli; assembly: GCF_039541155.1. Taxonomy (NCBI): domain Bacteria; kingdom Bacillati; phylum Actinomycetota; class Actinomycetes; order Mycobacteriales; family Tsukamurellaceae; genus Tsukamurella; species Tsukamurella soli. The sequence goes on along the minus strand of NZ_BAABFR010000013.1, from coordinate 30,237 downwards.
TGGTGATGCGTGCGGCCATGCTGATCCAGTGGGCCCGGGTGGCAGCGTCGAGCCGCGAGTACCGGCCTGCGGCGGTGCGTTACATCGTCACCATCTCGATCGCGCAGCTCGGCTGGATCGCCGCCGCGTTGGCGGACGTCCCGCTGAGCGCGCTGGCTCCGATCGCCGTCGTGCTGTACGTCGTCGAACTCGGCGGGCCCGTACTTGCAGAGCGGGCCTGTCGGACGCCCTGGCACGCACACCACATGGCGGAACGATACGGCCTACTCACCATCATCACCCTGGGGGAGGGCATCGTCGGGACGGTGACCGCGCTGCAGGCCGTCGTGGGCGAGCAGGGCTGGAGCGTGGACGCCGCGCTGCTCGGCGTGGCGGCGCTGGCGATCAACCTGGCGATGTGGTGGGTGTACTTCGGGGTGCCCGTGGGGCGCGCCCTGCATGCCGCGCCGCGCCGCGGCTTCGGCTGGGGCTATGGCCACATCGTGATCTTCCTCGCGGTCGCGGCCTTCGGCGCGGGTCTGCACGTGGCCGCGCTGCACGTCGAGCACCACGGTTCGATCCGCGGCGGCGTCGTCATGGCGGCGATCGCCGTGCCGCTCGCAGTGTTTCTCGTATCGGTGTTCGTCATGTCGACCTACCTGACCGGCTACGACGGTGGCTGCGCGCTCGGTGTGGCCGTGGGCGTCGTGGTGCTGGCACTCGCGGTGGTGTGGGTGCACATCGGGCTGTCGCTGGTGGTGGGACTGGCGATCGCCGCGGTCGCCCCGGTGTTGACGGTGGTGGTCGACGAGGCCGGGGGTGCGGCCCGCCGCGAACAGCGGCTCGCACGTCTGGAAGGCGCGGGCGAGGCGGGCTGACGGCGCGGTGGCGTTCAGGTCAGCCCCCCACGAGGGCCGGCTGGCCTGAGACCGGTGAGGCGCTGGTGGGCCGGAAGCTGGATCGGGCGCGGGATCCGGGTACCCGAGTGGACCGGGCGGGTCGGTCGAAACCGCACGTCGAGCGCCTGGAACCGGCTCTTCCCACATACCGCTACCCGGACTGAACCCAGCGGTGGCGGGAACGGATAGCTCCGCTCCCGCCACCGCGGTGCTATGTGGATCAGTGGCCGCCGCTGTGGCCGGAACCGCCACCGTGGCCGGAACCGCCACCGTGGCCGGAGCCGCCGGTGGAACCGCCGCTGTGGCCGGAGCCGCCGGTCGCGCCGGTGGAACCGCCGCTGTGGCCGGAGCCGCCGGTGGAGCCGGCGGAGCTGCCGGTCGTGCCCGAACTGCTGTTGGTGCCCGCGCTCGAGTCGCTGGAACCGGTGCCCGTGCCCGTGCCCGTGCCCGTGCTCGTGTCGCTGGAACCGGTGCCCGTGCCCGTCCCCGTGCTCGAGTCGCTGGAGCCGGTGGTGCTGCCGCTCGTGCTCGGGCTGCTGCTGGTGCTCGTGCCCGAGCCCGTGCTCGAGTCGCTGGAACCGGCGCTGGTGCTCGAGGCGTCGGAGTCGGTGTTCGCTGTTGCCGCGGTCGGGAGGGCCAGGGCGCTCACCGTCGCCGTGTTCGCCGTGTTCGCTGCCGCCGTGGTCGCCGTCGAGGTGGCGACCGAGGTCGTGCTGCTCGCGGCGTCTGCGGCGGCGCCGTCGGCGACCGCGTCGGAAGCGGTTGCGATGTCCGACGGGGTGGTCGTGATATCGGTGGTCGTGGCGCTGCCGACGTTCACGCCGTCCGCGCCGACGGAGATGTTGTAGGTCGGGGTCGTGAACCCGAGGCTGCCGATACCGGCGTTGATGCTGCCCGTGTTGACCACGATGTCGCCGTTGTCGTAAGCGATGGCGGGAAGGGTGATGCCGCCGGTCACGCCCAAACCGAGGACCTCGAAGGTGGTCTGCACCGCGGGGCCGGAGACGAGGCCGAAGACGTTGTCACCGTATTCGACGGTGCCGGGGCTCACATACGCGGCACCGGACGCGAGATCGAACGGCGCGGTGAAGCCCGCGTTGACGGTGGGGGTGAATGTGGTGATCCCGTCGTCACCGCGGAGCCCGGTGAGCTCCGCCCCGCCCGTCACGTTGCCGCCGATGGGGCTGGTGACGGTGGCCTGATCACCCGCGTAACTCCACATGGGGAGCGCGGCGTATCCGGAGTAGTCGCCGTCTTCCGCTCCGTCGAGGGCGGTGGTGTACTGCGCCTCGGTGCCCCAGGTGCCGTACAGCCCGTAGACCTCGTTCGTGGTGTCGAAGCCGAGCACGCTGCCCAGGTCGGTGGTCGCATCGGTGATGGCGCCGATGGCCTTGTAATTCGCCTGCGTTCCGCTCGCCGTCGACTGGTAGAAGGTGCTGAAATCTACGGATGACCCGTTGACCGCGGCTGCGAGAAAGCCGGGGACCCCGGGCGCGGCGGCCGAGGCCAGCTGCAAGTACTGCTCCGGGGTCAGGCTGTCCGTGAGGCCGTCGACATAGCTGGATGCCGCTGCGTCGGCGCCCGAGGTTCCCTTGGTTGTGGGATTCGCGGTGACGACCTGGGACATGTCCAGGCCCGGCGGAAGGATCGTCGGTGTGATGGTGAAGGTGGCGGCGTTGGCGGTAGCCGGCACGGTGACGAGCGCTGCGACGGCAGCGGCAGCAGCGGCGGCCATTGTTGCGCGCTTCACCTTCACGGAGCGAGAGAGTGGGGTGGGGGAAGAGTGATGACCCATGTGCTTGGTGCCTCCATAGATTGCAACCAGTCCGTGCTTCTTCCGGATTGGTGAGGCTAACCTTACATAGGTCTAAGACTTGGCACTACATTTGCAATGAAATTGGTTCGAATGCGGTAGTCATGGGCGGGCTTCGAATTCCTGTGGGTAGGCTACCCTACATTGCATGCTGCGATGTTCCATCACCTGGGAGGCGGTGCCGTCTCCGCCGCCTCCCGCCGTGCCCGCTGATCGCGGGTGTTAGCGTCACCCCCGTGCTGCACACCCGGATTCGCCGCGTCACCGCGGCAGCTGTCACCGTCGCCATGCTTGCGCTCGGGGGTGGAGCCACCGCCACTGCCGCGCCGGCTCCCGGCACCGTCGACAGTGCGTCGGCGTTGGCGCTGCACACCCCGCGCCTGCAAGGGGCGGACAACTTCCGGGACGTGGCCGGCACCGTCGGCGCCTACCCGACGGCGGGCGGCGGGCACCTGCGGCCCGGAGTGGACTACCGCTCGAACGCGCTCATCCTCACCCCGGCCGATCAGGCGACGGTGACCCGGCTCGGCATCACCACCGACATCGACCTGCGTACCGCCAGTGAGATCGCTGCCGCGCCCGACCGTCTACCGGCCGGGGTGAAGTACGTCAACATCGACATCCTCGGGCGCAGCGCGTTCGGTACCGACCAGGAGAAGGCGTTCGCTTCAGTCACCTCCCCGGACGCCGCCCGGGAGGTGATGCGCAAGTTGAATATCAGCTTCGTCGACGACGCCTACGAGCGCGCCCAGTACAAGCGAGTGCTGCTGACCGTCCTGAACGCGCCCGGCCCGGTGGTCTTCCACTGCACCTCCGGCAAGGACCGCACCGGCTGGACCTCCGCGATCCTGCAGCTCACCGCGGGCGTCTCGCACGCCGACGTGATGCGCGACTACCTCGCCACCAACCGCTACTCCGCCCGCTCGATCACCGCCGCCACCACCGCGATCGCTGCGAAGAAGGGGGCGCGGGCCGCGGCGATCTATCACGTGGTGCTCGGCGTAGAGCCTTCGTTCCTGCAGGCCGGGCTCGATGAACTCACGGCACGATACGGCACCGTCGACGGCTATCTGACCCGCGGGCTGGGACTGTCGGCGGCCGACGTGTCCGCCTTGCGCGCCAAGCTGGTGGCATGAACTGCACCGGCGGGACCCGTCACGGCGCGGGCGGGGCCCCTTCGGTATTACTTATGAGGTGACCACGCCCCCCGTGACCACCACGCCGAGCCCGTTCGGCGACCCCGACGAGACGAAGCGGCGCGACCTGCTGCGGATGAAGGCGGTCGCGCTCGGCTTCCTACTCGGCGCGGCCGTCATCTATCTGGTGTGTGAGTTCCTCACGCACCAGGGCGACCGTGGCGGGTGGATCGGCTACGTCAAGGCGGCCGCCGAGGCCGGGATGGTGGGTGGCCTGGCCGACTGGTTCGCGGTGACCGCCCTGTTCCGGCATCCGATGGGCCTGCCCATCCCGCACACCGCGATCATCAAGAAGAAGAAGGACCAGCTCGGCGACGCGCTCGGCGGGTTCGTGCAGCAGAACTTCCTGACGCCCGAGGTGATCGCCGAGAAGGTCGGCTCGCTCGAGCTGTCGCTGCGGGTCGCCAACTGGATGTCCGCCCCCAGCAACTCCGAGCGGCTCGGCTCCGAGGCCGCGCGGCTGGTGAAGGTGATGTCCGAGGTCCTGCGCGACGAGGATGTCGAGCAGGTGCTCAACGCCACCATCATCAAGCGGCTGGCCGAGCCGGAGTGGGGGCCGCCGGTGGGTCGGCTCGTCGAGACGCTGCTACAGGAGAACCGGCATCTGCCCCTGATCAACCTGCTGGCCGAGCGCGCGCACCACTGGGCGCTCGGCAGCCAGGGCCTGATCGACAAGATCGTCGACACGGACGGTCCGGCGTGGTCGCCGAAGTTCGTCAACTCGCTGCTCGGCGAGCGGATCTACCGCGAACTGGTCGAGTTCACCTGGAAGGTGCGTAGCGACCCCGACCACGAGGTGCGGCACGCCATGAGCACGTTCCTGTGGGACTTCGCCTCCGACCTGCAGCACGACCCGCGGACCATCGCCAAGGTCGAGGACCTCAAGGCCGAGCTGATGGGCCGCGAGGAGGTGCGGACGGCCGCCCAGGCGGCGTGGCGCACGGCGAAGCGACTCATCGAACAGTCCGTCGACGACCCCGACAGCACGCTGCGGTCCAAGTTCAGCGAGTCGGCGGCGCGTTTCGGGGTGCGGCTGCGCGACGATGCGGCGCTGCGTGAGAAGGCCGATTTCTGGGTGGACCGCAGTGTGCGGGCCCTGGTCGCGAACTACTCGGGCCAGATCGTCTCGATCATCAGCGACACCGTCGCGCGCTGGGACGCTGACGAGGCCTCGCGCAAGATCGAGCTGCAGGTGGGTCGGGACCTCCAGTTCATCCGGATCAACGGCACGGTCGTCGGCTCGGTCGCCGGCCTGGTGATCTATGCGGTGACACAGCTGCTGTTCACGTGACGTTCGGCTCATCGTGAGCCAAGTGCTAACAGAGCGCTTGCAATAGTTAGCACATCGGTGTTAGCGTGGTAGACAGCTGCGAAGGAGTTGGAGAGTGGAGGACCAGACCGAAGGAGCGGGCAGGCCGGAGGGTAGGCCCGGAGCCGATATCGGAGAGTTCATCCGCTCCCAGCGACTTGCGGCAGAGGTGTCCATCCGGCAGCTGGCCGAGAAGGCGGGGGTGTCCAATCCCTACCTGAGCCAGATCGAGCGAGGGCTCCGCAAGCCGTCCGCGGAGGTGCTTGGGCAGATCGCCAAGGCGCTCCGACTGTCGGCCGAGGTGCTCTACGTCCGGGCCGGGATCCTCGAGGAGCGGCCGGAGAGTCCGGTCCGCGACGCGGTGATCTCGGATACGACCATCACGGAGCGGCAGAAGCAGGTCATGCTCGAGATCTACGAGAGCTTCCGCCGCGAGAACGTGACCGGCGCAACGCCGGTCGACCACAGCCCGGTCGACGCAGACCGGCAGGGAACCACATCCCCGATTTAAGGAGAACCGACATGACCGAGGTCAAGGTCGACGACATCCGTACCCCCCTGTTCGCCGCCCTCGGCGCCGGTGACTTCGCCTTCGAGGCAGTCTCCGAGGTGATCGAGAAGCTCCGTACCGCCGCTACCGAGGCGTCCACCGACCTGCAGGGCAAGGTCACCGAGGCGCAGGCCAAGGTCGCCGAGGCCCGCGGCACCGCCGAGACCAAGCTCACCGAGGCCCGTGACGCGCTGCCCAAGGACGTCGACGAGCTGCGCACCAAGTTCAGCCCCGAGGAACTCCGCAAGGTGGCCGCCGCCTACATCCAGGTCGCCACCGAGATCTACGAGTCGCTCGCCGAGCGCGGGGAGTCGACGTTCGAGCGCCTCAAGACCCAGTCGGTCGTCGAGGAGGCCACCGAGCAGGCCACCAAGGCATACAACAGCGCCGTCGAGCTGACCGAGTCGTCGCTCGGCCAGGTGGCGACCGCCACCCGCCAGGTCGGCGAGCGCGCCGCCAAGCTGGTCAACCGCACGACCGACACCGTCGCGGACGCCGCTGATGAGGCCGCCGACAAGGCCGGCGACGCCGCCGCGGAGTAGTCCCGCAGCAGGATGCGACGGGTGATCCGGCGCATTCTGTGACCCGCCGCCCGGCGGTCCCGACGTGGACCGCCGGGCGGCGGTGTTCCGGCGGTGGCCGCCGCGCTGCGGTGTTCCGCCGGCGAGTCCGATTAGGCTGGGGTGATGACGACTTTCTCTCTCGGCCTCGCCGGCGCCGTGGCCCTGGTGTTCTGGATCCTCGAGGCGGTCGTGCTACTGCTCGGCCTCTACGCGATCTACCACTGCGTCCGTACCCGCGAGGACGCCTACCGCGCCGTCGGCAAGTGGCAGAAGAACTACTGGCTCATCGCTCTGATCGTCTGCGAGCTGGTCGCATTCGCTCTGGGTGTCACCGGCCTGATCATCGGCGCGATCGGCATCATCCTGTACACGGTCGACGTGCGCCCCAAGGTGAACGCAGTGCAGGGTAAGCGCTACTGACGGGCGACAGCCCACGCCGTAACCACTGTTACCGGCGGGTACAGTCGCTTCCGACTACGAGAAAGCGGAGAACCGAAGCGACATGAAGAACTCCCTGAAGATCGCGCTGGCCGGAGCCGGGCTCACGGCCGTGACCGGTGCCGGTGTTGCTGCGGCGGTGGCCCGGTTCGCGCTCGCCGAACCCCGGCAGCCGGCCTCGGCCAAGCTGATCGAGGACTTCGACGGTGCCCACACCGACCGTTTCGTCTCCGCGGCGGACGGCGTACGCCTGCACGTCCGCGAGTGGGGCCCCGCCGACGGTCCAGTCGCGGTGCTCATCCACGGCTGGACCTGCAACGTCGCCAACTTCCCGCGGCAGGTCGAGCACCTCGTCGGCCGGGGCTACCGCGTGGTGGGCTACGACCAGCGCGGCCACGGCGAGTCCGAGCCGGGATCCTTCGTCGACTACGGCACCGATCTGCTGGCCGACGACCTGCACGTCGTCCTCACCGATGCCCTCACCGACACCAGCGGCCCGGCCCTACTGGTCGGGCACAGCATGGGTGCCATCACGATCATGGCGTGGGCCGGCCGGTATCCCGCGGAGGTGGCCCGGTACGCGCACCATGTCCTGCTGCTGTCGACGTTCGCGGACGACGCGGTCCCCACCTTCGTCGGCGCCACGCCGCTGTCCCCGGCCAACCGCGCCCCCGGCACGGTCCTACGACTGGGCGGCGCAGTCCTGGGCGCACCGATGCGGTTGCGGCACACCCGCCTCGACACCGCTCTGCTGCGCTACGCGGCGCTGTGCGGCTACGCGTCCTACGGCGCCGTCCGGTACACCGAGGAGATGGTCTCGCAGTGTCCGCCGCGGGTCCGGGCCGCGTGGGGCAGGGTGCTGGTCGATATCGACGTGCGCGACGGCCTGCGCAGCCTCACGGTGCCGACCTCCGTCGCCGTCGGACAGTTCGACCACCTCACTCCGCCCGCGCACGCCGAGCGGATCGCGGCTGAGCTGCGCCTCACCGGCCACCTCGACCGCTACGCGGTGATCCGCGACTCGGGCCATATGCTGCCGCTCGAGCAGCCCGAGAAGGTCAATACGCTGATCGACGCGATCCTCGGGAACCAGGTGCCTGCGCCGGCCTGATCGCCGGCCGCCGACCCGGGGGTCACGAGAACACCACCGTCTTGCGTCCGTGTACCAGCACGCGGTCCTCGAGATGCCAGCGCAGGCCGCGCGCCAGCACCAGCTTCTCGATGTCGCGGCCCTGCCGCACCATGTCGGCGATGGCGTCGGAGTGATCCACCCGGATCACGTCCTGCTCGATGATCGGTCCGGCGTCGAGATCCGCGGTCACGTAGTGGCAGGTGGCGCCGATCAGCTTGACCCCGCGGGCGAACGCCTGGTGGTACGGGCGCGCGCCCACGAACGACGGCAGGAAGCTGTGGTGGATGTTGATCGCCCGGCCTGCCCACGCGGTGCACAGGCCCGGCGGCAGCACCTGCATGAACCGCGCGAGCACCACCGCGGCAGGGGAGTGCACGTCGGTCAGCTCGGCCACCCGCGCGAACGCCGCGGCCCTGCCGGCGCCGTCGGGGTCGGTCCCTGCGGCCGGGAACGGCACGTGCTGGAATGGGATGTCCAGGCGTGTGGCGAAGTCCTCGAGGTCGGTGTGGTTGCCGATGACCGCGGCGATCCGGGCGTTGAGTTCCCCTGTGCGGATCCGGCCGACCAGGTCGTGCAGGCAGTGCCCCTCGCGGCTCACCAGCACGACGATGTCCTTAGGCTGGTCGCTCGAGCTGAGCTGCCACTCGGTCGCGGGCCCCAGCTCCGACGCGACGCGTGCCGCGAACCGCGCGCGTAACTCGTCGAGCGACACCGCGATCGAGTCGGCCCGCACCGCCTGCCGCGTGAAGAACCATCCGGTGTCGGCGTCGGAGTGGTACGCCGCCTCCACGATCCAGCCACCCTCGTCGGCGAGGAACGTCGAGATCTTGGCGACGATGCCCGTCGTGTCCGGGCAGCCCAGGGTCAGCACGTAGCGCGTTGTCACGGATAACAGTGTGGCACCGGCGCTTCGGCCCCCCGGCGGGCGGGCGGTGCCCGCAGCGCGCGACGGTGCCGGACCCGGGTCGTCGGCTCCGCCTGTGCGAGAGTGGACGCCATGCGCACCCGAAACGATGTCGCCTCGCTCGTCGACCACACCCTGCTCAAGCCGGAGGCCACCGTCGCCGATGCTCGGCTGGCGGTCGCGGAGGGCGTGGACCTCGGTGTGTTCGCCGTGTGCCTGTCGCCGTCGATGCTGCCGCTGCAGGTGGCGCCCGACGGTGCCGCGGGGCCGCGGACCTGCGTCGTCGCGGGCTTCCCCTCGGGTAAGCACCACACCCTGGTCAAGGCGGCCGAGGCGCGGATGGCCGTCGAGGAGGGGGCCGACGAGGTGGACATGGTGATCGACGTGGGGCTGGCGCTGGCCGGCGCGTTGGACCGGGTGTTCGCCGACGTCCTCACCGTTCGCGAGGCGATCGGCGCAGACCCGGTCCTCAAGGTGATCGTCGAGTCGGCCGCGCTGCTCGAATTCGGTGACGCGGCGCTGCTCGAGTCCGTGTGCCGGGCGGCCGAGCGCGGGGGAGCATCGTTCGTGAAGACATCCACCGGCTTCCATCCGAGCGGTGGCGCGAGCGTCGACGCCGTGCGGATCATGCGCGCGGCGGTGTCGCCGGGCATCGGGGTCAAGGCATCAGGCGGGATCCGCACCGCGGACGCGGCGGCGGCGATGCTGGACGCCGGGGCCACCCGGCTGGGGCTGTCGGGTACGCGCGCGGTGTTGGCAGGATTCCCCGCCTGACCTCGACGTCTGCCGGTAGGCCACGGTCAGACGTGCTTGCGCGCGCGTCCCAGTCGTACCTCGACCCGGCGGAAGCCGTGCAGCGTCACGTTCTGCGAGGGATCGGGCGCGGTGGCGAGCCCCAGGTCCGGGAACCGCTCGAACAGGGCGGGCAGCGCCACCGTCGCCTCCATCCGCGCGAGCGCCGCGCCGATGCAGGCGTGGATGCCGGTACCGAATGCGAGGTTGTCCCGGGCGTTGGTGCGGGTGATGTCGAACTCTCCCGGCCGGTCGAACACCGCCGGATCGCGGTTCGCGCCCGCCAGCAGGAGCGAGACGACCGCGCCCGCCGGCAGGTCGCGGTCGGCGAGCGTTACGGGCTCGGTGGCGGTGCGGCCGGTCATCTGCACGGGGCTCTCGAACCGCAGGATCTCCTCGACGGCGTTCGGCCAACCGCCGGGATCCTCGCGCAGCGCCGCGAGTTGCTCGGGATGCTGCAGGAGCAGCACGACTCCGTTGCCGATCAGGTTGACCGTGGTCTCGAAGCCCGCTCCGACGAGTAGCGCGGCGTTGGTGATCAGCTCGCGCTCGGTGAGCTCGCCGTCGCGGGCCAGGCGCGTGAAGGGATGCGCGGCAGAGGGATCCGACTCGCCGGGAGCGTCCCCGTCTGCCCGCAGCCGGGCGAAATGATCGCGTAGGTACCGGTCCATGCTGCGCAGTCCGCCGCACGCGCGCCGGAACGTCCGCCAGTCGAGCCCCACGTCGAGCAGCGGCGCCGCCTGCTCGCCCCATTCGATGAACGGCTCGTGCGCCTCGTCCGGGAGGCCCAGCAACTCGGCGATGACGGTGACCGGCAGCATGGTCGCGTACTCGCCGATCAGCTCCGCCGTGGGACGCTGCTCGAGCCGGTCCAGCAGGGTGCGGCTCAGTTCGCCGACCCGGTCGCGCATGGTCTCGATGGACCGCGGGGTGAAGCTGCGTGCCACCAGCTGGCGGTAGCGCGTGTGGTCCGGCGGCTCGCTGACCAGCATCGCGGGTGGCTCGACGGGGTTGGGCAGCCCGGGGTCGGTGCGGGCCAGGATACCGCGCAGTGGCCCCGGCATCCCCAGGTCGTCGGGGGTGACGGTGGCGAACCGCCGGTCGCGCAGGATCTCGCGGCACAGCGCGTGGTCGACGGTGGCGACGCCGAGCCGGCTGGGCACCAGGCGCCCCGCCGCGCGGATCGTCTCGAACGCGGGGTACTGCGAGCCCCACCCGCCCCGGCCCGTGAGGATCTGCGCGAGCGCGTCGCCGCGCTTGGCACGGGACGCGAGGACGGCCCTCGGGCCCAGGTCCATGAGCGCCCAGCGGGCCCACAGCACGAGCGCCCAGCGCGTTGCGTCCACCGCGCGTCCCCCGGCCCGAGCGACCCGGCCGGTCGCGGTGATCGGCGGGTCGGGTTCGGGGTGGGACGGGCTCATGCGGCTATACCGAGCAGTTCCCGACGCTGTTGCCGGTTCCGCCGCTGGCGATGTCGGCGGGTGTCACATTGTGGCCCGAGTACACGACGTTCACGGCGTTGTCGGTCACCTGCACGCTGTTCAGCGTCAGGCCCTTGGGCGTGGGCAGCTGGCCGCTGACCGCGTCGATCACCTGCTGGGCCAGGTTGTCCGGCACGCCGAAGCCCATCATCGAGACCTTGCTCGCGGTGAGCTGCAGCTTGTTGTCCACCATCTCCGGCTTGAGCTGCAGTTCCAGCGGCGCGAACAGCATGGTGCCGGTGATGTCGATGTCGCCGGCGGCGGAGTCGAGCTGCACCTTCGGGTCACCGATCAGCGGCACGCTCTTGACGCGGCTGAGGATGCCGTCGGCGCTCATCGAGCCCTGCACCGTGGCGCTACCGATCGTGTTGGGGCTGTTGACCTCGACGTTCGTCAGGTGCAGCCGCGCAGACAGGCCGGGGGTGTTGTTAAGGTCGTCCTTGATGTCGATGTCGATCGACGGCGCGGTGCCGCTGAAGTACTGGATCAGTACCGGCTCCTTCGAGAGCGACACCGACGCGTCCGCGCCCGTGGCGTTCTTGACCATCTTCGAGATGCAGGACGTGGAGCTGTGGCGGAACCACAGCTCCGAGCCCACGAGCACGATCACCAGCACTGCCACCAGGCCCGCCGCGATCAGCGCGACGAGGCGACCGGGCGAGCGTTTGGCCGCACCTCCGCGCGGGCCCTTGCCACCCCGGCCCCCACCCCCCCGAGACCCGCCGGGTCCTGCAGGGCCGCCCGGGCCCGCCGGGGGGATAGTCACCGGGCCCTGCGGCCCGGCAGGGCCGGCGGGCGCACTCCACTCGCCCTGAGGAGTGGCGCGCGGGAGCGGCGTCGTGTGCTCCGGGTTCGGGTTGTCAGGTCGCGTGTCCATCGGGCGCCATTGTGCCCTAAACCACGCGCGCGGCGGCGGGCAGGGAGAAGTCGCGGCGGTTCGCCAGGACCGGCAGCGTCCTCCGCGCCTCGGCTACCCGGTCGGTGTCGACGTCGACGAGCAGCAGGTCGGGATCGGGACCGGCCTGCACGAGCACCTCGCCGTCCGGACCCACGGCGAGCGATCCGCCCACGCCGAGCGGCGCGCCCTTCGGGTCTGGCGCACCCGGGTCCGCCTGCCCGCTGGCCAGCACGTACGCCGTGCTGTCCAGCGCCCGCGCGCGCGCCAGCGTGGTCCACGCGTCGAGCTTGCCCGGTCCGGCGCCCCACGACGCCGACACCGTGATCACGTCCGCGCCGGCCGCTGCGAGCCCGGTGAACAGCGCGGGGAAGCGCAGGTCGTAGCAGATCGCTACGCCGATCGTGACGCCGTCGATCGCGGTGGTGACGGCGCGGGTGCCCGGCGCCACCGTCCGCGACTCCGCGAAGCCGAACGCATCGAACAGGTGGATCTTGTCGTAGCCGGCGCGGTCACCGTCGGGCCCCGCGAGCAGCAGGGTGTTGGTCACGCGCCCGCCGGGTTCGTTCGGCCCGCTCGCTGCGCTCCCGGCGCCGGGTTCGTTCGGCCCGCTCGCTGCGCTCCCGGCGCCGGCGGGCGTGAACATGCCGGCGAACACGTGCACGCCGTACCGCTCGGCGGCCGCGGCCACCCGGTCGGCCCACGGCCCGTCGAGCGGCTCGGCGATCGGCTTCAGCGACACACCGAACCGGCACATCGTGGCCTCGGGGAACACCACCAGCCGTGCGCCCGCCGCGGCCGCACGAGCGGTGTAGACGTCCACCAGGTCAGCGTTGTCGGAGGGATCGGCGGTGGCAGAGATCTGCGCCAGCGCCACCCGCAGCGTGCTCATGCCGCCCACCCTACGACCCGTCGTCGGGCTGCAGCCGTGCAGATCTGTGGGGGACCGCCGCATCACGCCGGCGCGACCGTGTCCCACGGCACCGTCAGCACGTTGTCGCGGCGGTTCGGCACGGCCGGGACGCCAGTGCGCTGCTCGAGCAGCCGCGCCGCGGCGCGCCAGCGGACCCGGTTGCCGTACGGCGCGAAACCCGCGGCGTGGTCCCAGCACTCGTCGGCGCGCGCCAGCAGCGAGTGGATCCGCTCGCCCGGAACGTTGCGGTGGATCAGCGCCTTCGGCAGTCGTTCGGCGAGCTCCGACGGCCGGTCGGTGTGACCGGGGGCCCACGCGAGCGTCAGCGAGATCGGGCCGCCGGAGCCCAGCAGCACCCAGCAGCACCGCCTACCCAACTCGTCACACGTACCCTCGATCAGCCGCCCGCCGGGCGCGAGGCGGGCCGTCATCGTCGCCCACGCGTCGGCGACCTCGTCCTCGTCGTACTGCCGCAGTACGTTGAATGCGCGGATCAGGTCCGGCCGCAGACCCGCGAGCTCGAAGCCGCCGCGCGCGAACTCCACACCGTCCCGGCCGGGAACCACCCGCGCCGGGTCGATCTCCAGTCCCACCACGCGCACCTCGGGGCGCACGCGGCGCAGCCAGCCCGCCCACTCGAGCGTCGTGTCCGGGCGAGCGCCGTATCCCACGTCCACGGCCAGCGGCCGAGGGTCGGACAGGGCTGCCGCGACGTCGGGGTGATGTGCGGTCCAGCGGTCGCTGCGGCGCAGTCGGTTGCGGCCGGTGGTGCCGCGCGTGATCCGGCCCGACGGTGCCGCGCCGGTCCCGCTCGGCCCGGTCACCGTCGGCTTACAGGCTCTTGTCGACCCAGTACTTGGTGTACTCGGCCTCGGCGCGGAACAGGTCCACGAGGTTGATCAGGATCAGCTGCTCGAGCTTGTGCCCGATGAACGGTACGAAGACCTTGACGTAGGTGGTGTAGCGCATGGTGCAGCCGGTCTCGGTGTCGAACAGATCGGCGTCACCCTTCAGCGAGCCGGGGCCCGCCGGGATCGAGGCGGAGTACTCGCCCTCGGAGTGCTCGCCGTCCCAGGCGCCGTAGAACTCGTTGCGGGTGATGATCATGTCCTTCTTCATCACCGTCTGCGCGATCGGCGGCAGGTACTCGTGCGGCAGGTTCTGCTGCTGCACCACCGAGACGCCCTCGCCCGTGACCTCGAATTCGGCCAACTCGGACAGCGGGGTGAGGTTGCGGAAGTCCGTCATCTTCTCGTCCCAGTACGCCTTCTGCGAGTACGCCTTGTAGAGCACCTCCGCGGGGAACGGGAATCGCGCGGAGTAACTGAGCCGACGTGCCATGCAGGTCAGGTTAGCGGGACCGGGTACCGCGATTCCAAATCCGCCCCCGTATCCCGGGCGTCAGGCGTGCGCGTGCACCCACTCCACGGTGAAGTCGCGCTCGGACTCCATCAGCTCCTGCAGGTTCTCCACCACCAGCGATTCGACCTTGCCCGCCACGAACGGGATCCCCACCTGCGCGGTGCCGGAGGCGGTGATGCGGGCACCGTCGCCCACGGTGTCGAGCACCGCGGTGCCCGACAGCTGCGCAGGTGCGCCCTCGATCCGGGCGCTGAACGAGCCCGCGCAGCGGCTGCCGTCGAACGGCCCCCAATCCTCCTCGCGATGGATCTCGAGACCGCCGGGGCGGATCGCCGTCACCACCGGCGGCAGTCTGTCCTCGCCGATCACGTGCACCACGCGCACCCGCACCGAGTCGCCCGTGATCGCGATCTCGTCGACGCGTGCACCCTCGCCGCCCACCTCGGCCACGCGCTCGCGCCAGTACTGCTCCGTGAGGTACGCGGTGTGCAGCGCCTGCGCGGGGATCGGGTAGTCGAGGGAGCGCTCGAGACGAGTGGCCATGAGGAGACACGTTACCGTTGCGGCGTGTCGAAGCTGATATCGGAGCTGACCACCCTGCGGCTGGGCGGACCCGCCGACGACTACGTCGCGTGTGCGACGGCCGCCGACGTGATCACGGCGGTCTCCCGGTGCGACGCCGCCGGCACGCCGGTGCTGCTGGTGGGCGGTGGCTCCAACCTGGTCGTCGCCGACGACGGGTTCCGCGGGACTGTGGTGCACGTGCGGTCGGCGGACGTCCACATCGAGGGCACGACGGTGACGGCCGACGCCGGCGCGGTATGGGACGACGTGGTGGCGGCGACGGTGGCGGCCGGCCTCGGCGGGCTGGAGTGCCTGTCCGGGATCCCGGGTTCGGCGGGCGCCACGCCCGTGCAGAACGTCGGCGCGTACGGCGTCGAGGTGGCCGACCGCCTGACCGGGGTGCACCTCTACGACCGCGCCGGCGGGACCGACGCCTGGGTGGCCCCCGCAGATCTGGATCTGGGCTACCGGACGTCGCGTCTCAAGCACTCGGACGCCGCCGTCGTGCTCGCTGTGCGGTTCGAACTCGTCACAGGAACCAGCGCGCCGATCCGGTACGGCGAGCTGGCGCGCGCGCTCGATGTGGAGCCCGGCGGCACCGTGGAACCGGCCCGGGCGCGGGAGCGCGTGCTGGCCCTGCGGCGGGGCAAGGGGATGGTGCTCGACGAAGCCGACCACGACACCTGGAGCGTCGGCTCGTTCTTCACCAACCCGGTGGTCCCGGCGGCCGAGGCGGACGCGGTGCTCGCGAGGATTCTGCAGGTCACAGGTGCCGAGCCGCCCCGCTACCCGGCGCCCGACGGGGTCAAGCTGTCGGCCGGCTGGCTGATCGAGCGGGCCGGTTTCCCCCGCGGATTCTCGGGCGGACGGACGACGGTTTCGCTGTCGATGAAACACACTCTCGCGCTCACCAATCGGGGTGGCGCGAGCACCGCGGAGCTGCTGTCGCTGGCGGCCCAGGTGCGGGACGGCGTTCGCAATGAGTTCGCTGTCACCCTGCTGCCAGAACCCGTCCTGGTCGGAACGGCGCTCGATCGCAGATAGAATCTGAGCCATGCACGAACATCCTCCGGCGGAGGTGAGGCGCCGGACGGTGCTCGCCCTCGCCGCCACCACGGGCGGTGCCGCCGTCCTCGCGGCCTGCGGGACGTCTGGGACCGCGGCGCCGAAGAAGCAGTCCCCCAGCGCTGCGAGCATCGCCTTCATCCCATCGGACAAGGCCAAGGCGCCGTCGCCCGTCGACGAGATCGCGGTCACCGTCACAGGCGGGCACTTCAACCCCGGCGTCAAGCTGACCAACCCGTCCGGGAAGTCGGTGGCGCTGTCGGCGTCGCCCGACGGCCGGACCCTCAAGGTCGCCGAACCCCTCGGGTACGGCGTGACCTACACCTGGTCGGGCTCGGCGGTGGGCCAGGACGGCAAGACCGTCCAGCTCAGCCATCAGGTCACCACGTACCAGCCACAGGCCACCGTCAATGTGGTGATCAACGTCGCCGACGACGAGGTGGTGGGGATCGCGGCGCCACTGATCCTGCAGTTCGACCAGTCCTTCTCGGACAAGGCCGCGGTCGAGCGGGCGCTGGTGGTCACCACCACCCCGCCCACCGAGGGGGCGTGGGCGTGGTTGCCGGACGACAACGGTGCGCGGGTGCACTGGCGTCCCAAGGAGTACTGGCAGCCCGGCACCAAGGTGCAGATGACGGGTAAGCTGTACGGGCTGGACCACGGTGACGACATGTACGGCGCCGCCGACGTCACCAGCACGTTCAGCATCGGCCGGTCCCAGATCGTCAAGGCCGCCGCCCCGTCGCACGAGATCGTCGTGATGCGCGGAAACGATGTGTACCAACAGTTCCCGTGTTCGTACGGCGAGGCGGATCTGCCCCGCAACATCACGCGGACCGGTATCCACGTGGTCAGCGAGAAGCACCAGGACTTCTACATGAGCAACCCCGCGGCCGGGTACTTCAACGTCCACGAGCAGTGGGCCGTCCGGATCTCCAACAACGGCGAGTTCATCCACGCGAACCCGAACACCGTCGGCGATCAGGGCAACACGAACGTCACCAACGGCTGCATCAACCTGTCGTTGGACAACGCACAGTCGTACTTCGAGGGCGCGATCTACGGCGATCCGGTCGAGGTGACGGGCACCTCGATCGAGCTGTCCGCCGCCGACGGCGACATCTACGACTGGACGCTGGACTGGCCCACCTGGCAGTCCATGTCAGCGCTCGGGAAGTAGCGACCGGCAGCGTCGGGCCGCCCTCGTGGGGCGGGCTCGCCCGTGCACCTCGACGGAGTCGATCCCCAGCGGTGTCAATCCCGAGCGGTGCGCAGCCGCAACAGCTCTCGTAGTGCGTCGCGCACCGCTTCGGGGTCCGGGACGCGGTACTGCGCGGCGGTGTCGCCCGACCCCACCTTGACCCCGAGGTCGGGCCCGCCGTCGCGCGGCTGGCGCAGCACGGCGAACGCCCGCTCGTCGGTGACGTCGTCGCCGAAGTACAGGATGCCGCCCGCTCCGGTGGTGTCCCGCAACAGCTCCAGCGCGCGTCCCTTCGACGCCTCGATCACGGCGAGCTCCAGCACGGCCTTGCCCTCGGTCGGGTACACACCCGGTAGGGCTGCGGCCGCGTGCCGGGCCTCGTCGAGCGCCGCGGCGCCCGGGCTGCCGGGCGCGGTCCAGCCGCCCGACGCGTTGCGGACGTGGAGCGCCGCGCTGGTCGGCTTGGTCTCCACCACCGCGCCGGGGTAGCGCGCGGCGATCTCCGCGAGCACTCCGGCCACGGTCGTGAGCAGTTCCCGGCGGACCGGCGTCAGCTCGCGCGCGGTGAACTGGTCGTCGAACTCCCCGCCGTGGCTGCCGACGGTGACCAGGGGCCGCTCCGCGCCGGACAGCGAGCGCAGCGTCGTCCGGTCCCGGCCCGATACGAGGGCGACGGTGACCCGCGGCAGCGCCGCCAGCTCCAGCAGGGCGTCCACGGTGCCGGGCAGCGGGAACGCGCGCGCGGGGTCGGCGACGATCGGAGCGACGACACCGTCGTAATCCGTTGTCACCAAAAGGGTCTCGATCTGTGCGAAGGGGCGCAGCGCGCCTTCGAGGGCCGTCACCGGCTGAGTCCCTCCGGCGCTGGCGTCCACTGCGCCGGATCCTCCTGCGCTGAGTACTCCTCCCCTGAGTCGTCCTGCGCTGGTCTGTGCCACGCTGAGTCGTCCTGCGCAGAGCCCACCTGTGCGGGGTCGTCCTGTACCGGGCCGGTCTGCTCTGTGTCTCCCCGCCCGCCGGCCCCCTGCGCTGCGCCGCCGCCCCGGCGGGCGGGCTGCGCCGCGTCCTCCTGCTGCGCCGCGTCCTCCTGCGCCGTGTGTCCCCGCGCCGTGTCCTCCTGACCGCCCGCGGCCGCGCCCTCCGTCTGCGCGCTCCGTCCCTCGGGTCCCTCGACCACACCGATGTGCCCGGCGAGGGTCTCCAGGAACGAGCGCGCCCACAGGTCCACGTCGTACTGCAGCACCTGGCGACGCATGGCCCGCACCCGCCGCCGACCGTCGTCCCGGTCCTGGTGCACCGCCTCGTCGATAGCGTTCTTGACACTCTCGAGATCGTGCGGGTTGCACAGATATGCCTGCCGCAGTTCCGCTGCGGCGCCGGTGAATTCGCTCAGAACCAGGGCGCCGCCACCGTCGGGCCGGCAGGCGAGGTACTCCTTGGCCACCAGGTTCATACCGTCGCGCAGCGGAGTCACCAGCATCACATCGGCGGCGCTGTAGAACGAGATCAGCTCGGTGCGCGGGACCGGGCGGTGGATGTAGTGCACGGCTGGTCGGCCCACGCGGCCGTACTCGCCGTTGATCCGGCCCACCTGCCGCTCGATGTCGTTCCGCATCACCTTGTACGACTCGACCCGTTCCCGCGACGGGGTGGCGAGTTGCACGAAGACGTCGTGCTCGGGGTCGAGCCGGCCCTCGTCGTACAGCTCGTGGATCGCGTGCAGCCGCACGTCGATGCCCTTGGTGTAATCGAGGCGGTCGACGCCGAGCATGATCCGCTGGGGCCCGCCGAGATCGTTCCGCAGTGCCCGAGCCTGCGCCCGCGTCTGTGCCGTGCGCGCCAGTTTGTCCAGCTCGGCCGAGTCGATCGAGATCGGGAACGCACCCACGCGTACCGATCGGAAGCCCACGGACACGACGCCGAACTTGGTCCGGGTGCCCACGTTCCCCCGGGACGTGGGGTAGCCGATCAGCCGCTTGGCGAGGTAGAGGAAGTTCTGCGCACCGCCGGGCAGGTGGAAGCCCACCAGGTCGGCGCCGAGGATTCCCTCGATGATCTCGGTACGCCACGGCATCTGCATGAACAGCTCGACCGGCGGGAACGGGATGTGCAGGAAGAAGCCGATGTGCACGTCGGGGCGCAGCATCCGCAGCATCCGCGGAACGAGCTGCAGTTGGTAGTCCTGGACCCACACCGTCGCGCCGGGCGCGGCGATGGCGGCAGCCCGCTCCGCGAAGCGCCGGTTGACCGCGACGTAGCTGTTCCACCACTCGCGGTGGTATTCGGGTTTGACGATGACGTCGTGGTACAGCGGCCACAGGCTCGCGTTGGAGAAGCCCTCGTAGTACTCGGCGATCTCGGCCGCGGAGAGCCGCACGGGGACGAGGGTCATGTCGTCGCCCGCGAACGGTTCGTCACCGATGTCGGCGGCGCCGGGCCAGCCGACCCACGCGCCGTGTCGCGCCCGAAGGATCGGCTTCAACGCGGTGACCAGCCCCCCGGGGGCCTCGTTCCAGGTGAGGGAGCCGTCGGCCTCGCGTACCACGTCCACCGGGAGCCGGTTGGCGACGACCACGAACTCCGCGGTCGCGGTGTTCGGGTCGTCGATCGCCTGGGATTCGGTCGCAGTCACAAACAAGTCCTTGCTCGCAGGAATTGCCGGACCTCTGGGAGCACGTGGTGCTCGGTGTCGCCAGGGGCGCGGGTGGGCCGGGCCGGCCCCGTCGGCCTCGCCGGTGTCGCCCGGCGACCCGACGTAGTCAGGCCTCCTTGGGCCCGATGCCGAGCATCGCTAGCAGGGTCCGACACTCTTCGGCGTCGGTCGCGTAGGCAGCGACGACGCGCTGTGCTTGGCGTGCGGTCTCGTCCGCGAGGGGGACCAGGTCATCGTCGCTGATGTCCTGCGTGGTCTTCGGAGGCATGTACGCACCTGTTCGTGTAGCGGATTCGGCATGCATCTGTAAAGCGAATGCACAGCAATTCTAGCAATCCGGTCGCCACCTACCTGCGGCTGTCGGGATCGGCGTCCACGACCCGCCACCGTCGGGGCCGGCCGAGCCGCTCGGCGACCAGCCGGGGCCGGTGCACGTCGCCGAACCGCGCGCGGATCCGCGGGCGGCGGATGGTCCGCGCACCCCATTCACCCAGCGTCACTCCGGCGGCCAGCGCGCACCCGACGGCGAGGGCCGAGGCGAGGTCGGTCAGTGCGGCGGAGGTCTGATCGTCGAGGATCTCCGACAGCCCCCGGTACACGGCCAGGCCGGGGACCAGCGGCGTGATGCCCGCGACCGCGACGATCAGCGGCGGTACCACCGCGCGGCGCGCCAGCAGGCCGCCGGCCAGGCCCACGACGGTGGCCGCAGTCGCCGAAGCGACGACGGGGCCGAGACCGCTGTCCAGGAGCGAACCCGATACCAGCGCGCCCACCGCGCCGGATAGGAACGATGCCGTCAGCGCCCGGGCCTGCGCGTAGCAGGCGATCGCGAAACACGCCGACGCCGCGCCGCTCGACAGCACCATCACCGGCAGCGACGCGTAGCCGAACGCCGTCTGGTCGAGCGGCGGCAGGGTCGCGCCCAACTTGGACGCCACCCGCAGGGCCATGCCCACGCCCGCCACCACGCCCGCGGTGAACACCAGTACCTCGAGGAACCGGGCCGCGGCAGTCACCGGCGCGCCGGTGATCGCGTCCTGCACCGAGCCCACCAGCGACAACCCGGCCAGCAGGACGATGATCCCCGAGACGATCACCCGGTACGGCTCCACCCCGAGCGACAGACTCACGCCGATCCGATACAGCACGGCCGCGGGCAGGACAGCGAGGAACCCGCCCGCCACCTGCTGGTAGAAGAACGGCAGGCTGATCCGGGCGAGACCGACGTTCACGGAGTAGATGGCGGTGGTGGTCGCGAACGACAGCAGCGCCAGCCACCCCGAGCCGCCGATCAGGAATGTCACCGCGGCCGCCATGCCCGACCACCCGAGCGCCGCGACTGCGCGCGGGTAGGGGTGGTCCGCAGCCACGATCTCAGCGAGCCGGTCGCGCGCCTGGTCGGGACGCAGCCGCCCCGTCGTGATCCGCCGCACCAGGCTGTCGACCTCTGCCAGGCGGGTGTAGTCCAGTGACCGCTTCTTGACCCCCCGCATGGCGGTGACCGCGGGCAGGTTCGCCCCGCGGTCGGCCGACATCTGGATCGAGTCGTAGGTGACGTCCACCTCGCAGCGCGCGACTCCGTACGTCGATGCCACGAGCCGCACCTGCGCGGCGGTGTCGATCGCGCCTGTTCCCGAGTCCAGCAGGACCTCGCCGACGGTGATCGCCACGTCGAGGATCTCGGTGACCGCTGTCTCGTCGGTGAGGTCGACGGGACGCAGCGGCGAGATCGCGGGCAACGACGCCGTGTCGACGGTGGCCGTGCGCTCCCCGAGCGCCACCAGCCGCAGCCGGTCCAGCCTCTGCCGAACGGTCACGTCGTCCTCCTCGTCCTCGGCCTGTTCTTCGGTGTGTCGGCCGTCCCCGGCCGTCCCGGCCCAAGGATAGGGGCGGCGTCGCCTGCGCCGCGCCCAGCTGCCGGGCTCGCCGGGCCCGCCTGCCGGGAACTGCACAATGGGCGCGTGTCGTCGTTCGTCGCGCAGGTCGGCCCCGTGCTGGTGTTCCTGCTCGCCATCACCGTGGTCGCCGAGATCGCGCAGCTGGCGGGCGTGTTCGACGTGGCCGGCAACGCGGCGGTCGTGGCCGGCCGTGGTCGGGTGTGGGCGCTGTGGCTGCTGACGGTGGCGTTGGCGTGCGTGAGTACGGTGCTGCTGAGTCTCGACACGACGGCGGTATTGCTCACGCCTGTCGTGCTCGCTGCCGCGCGGCGGGTCCGGGCGGCGCCGCTGCCGTTCGCGATGACCACGGTGTGGCTGGCGAACACCGCGTCGCTGCTACTGCCGGTGTCGAATCTGTCGAACCTGCTGGCGGAGTATCACTTCCGTGCATGGGGCGGCGTGCACGGGTATCTGTCCACGGCATGGCGGCCGGCCCTCGTCGCGATAGCCGTCACCGTCGCCCTGCTCGCACTGCTGCACGGCCGGGCGCTGTTCGGGGCCGGGCGGTATGTGATCGCGCCGCCGCCGCGGGTCCAGGACCGGGCGCTGCTGTGGGTCGCCGGCGGCGTGTGCGTCGCGCTGTGCCCGGCGTTCGTCTCAGGCCTGCCGCCCGCGCTGCCGGCGCTGGTCGGCGCAGTGGTTCTGGTGGGCGTACTCGCGGTGCGTGACCCGGGCGCGCTGCGACGGATCGCGGTGCCCTGGCGGATGGTCCTGGTGCTCGCGGTGGTGTTCGCGGCCGTGCAGGGATTGCTGCACGCCGGTCTCGCCGCGGTGGTCGCCTCCGCCGCCGGCACCGGCGGCGGGCCGGCCGATCTGCTCCGGCTGGCAGCCCTCGGCGCGGCCGCCGCCAATGGGGTGAACAACCTGCCCGCCTATCTGGCGCTCGAGCCGGCGGCGCTCGGCTCGCCCCAACGCATGATCGCGCTGTTGGTCGGCGTGAACATGGGCCCGGTGGTCACGCTGTGGGCCTCGCTCGCGACGGTGCTGTGGCGGCAGCGGTGCGCGCGGGCGGGCCTGCAGATCCCACTCGGGCGATTCGCCTGGCAGGGGCTCCTGCTCGCGGTGTGTGTGGTCTGCGCGGCGGCGCTGGCGATCTGATGGGCGCAGCGGCCGGCCAGGGCGACGCCGGGGTGGGCACGTGCCGCGCCTGGTCGGTATGCATGGTCCGATCACCCGGCGGGTCGGCACGCGGTGTCGTCGACGGTGAGCGGTGCTGACGCAGACTGCTGCCGCCATGCTCCCGGCGGGGTGCCGTGCGCACGTCGGAACGCCGCGGTGAACGAGTACTGCGATGCGTAGCCGACCTCCGTGGCGATGCGGATCAGGCTCTTGTCGGTGGTGCGCAGCATGTCTCGGGCGACCGACATCCGCCGGTCGGTGACGTACTGCATCGGCGGCTGCCCGAGCACCTCGCGGAAGGTACGGGCGAATGCCGCCCGGGACATCCCGCTGAGTCCGGCCAACTCGTCGACCGTCCACGCGTAGGAGAGGTCTTCGTGAACCGCGCGGAGGGCGTCCCGCAGCCGCAGATCCGAGACGGCACGCCACCAGCGCGGCGCGGCCGGGCTGAGCTGCAGATCGGTGCGCAGCGCGAGCACCAGCAGCACGTCCAGAAGCCGGTCGAGGACGGTCTGCCGACCCGGGTCGCCCGCTGCGAGCTCACGGGAGATCAGGCCGATCACATCGTGCAGCGGCTCACCGGTCGCCGGCGCGAGGGTGAGTACCGGCGGCAGAGCGTCCAGCAGCCCGGCGGTCACATCCCCCGTGAACCGGTAGGCGCCGCAGAGGAAGACCGTCGCGTCCCCGTGGAGCGGCGCCGGCGAGGGTGCCTGCCTGCGACGGAACTCGTCCGGATCCAGACATGCTGCCCCGGCCTCGTGCGCGATGAAGTGCTCGACCCCGCCGCGGACCAGCGCGACCTCTCCCGGCGACAGCCGCACGGCGTCGGCGGCCGATTCGACCCACAACCACGCGGTGCCTCGGGTCACGGCGTGCACGGCGAGCTCGATCGAACCGCCCAACTTCACTCCCCACGGCGGCACCACCACGGTGCGGGCGAACTCGGTTCCCGTCGACCGGGCTTGCAGGCGATGGTCGTACAACAGATCCACCTGGACAGACTGCGCGAATCGCGCGCGGCAGGCAATGCGCTGAGACTCCTGCACAACGGATCGAGCGGGCGGAGCATTGCTGTGAACGAACCGGTGCCAGCACTCTTGACGCATGACACACGCCTCACCTTCGGTGCTCGTCCTCGGCGGCACGGGACGCACCGGCGCACTGGTCGCCGCAGCAGTCGCCGAACGCGGCGTCGCGGTCTGGACTGCGTCCCGCAGCGGCAGCGATGTGATCTTCGATTGGGACGATCCGACCAGCTACCCAGGGGCGCTGGCGGGCGTCGACCGCGTCTACCTCGTGCCCCCGGTGATGCGTATGCGGTACGCAGACCGCGTGGAGTTGTTCCTCGACGACGCAGTCGAGGCAGGAGTTGGGCACGTCACCCTGCTCAGTGTCTTCGACGCCGACCGCGCGCCCCGTGCGATCGATCTCGCGGCAGCCGAGGAGGCGGTCACCCGTCGCGACTCCCTCACCCACACCATCCTGCGACCCGCGTGGGTGATGCAGAACTTCACCGATGACCACCTCCCCGTGCGCGACGGGGCGCTGGTCGTACCCGGCCGGGGCGCGGAGGCCTTCGTCGACGCCGCCGACATCGCGGCCGTGGCGGTCGAGACACTGCTGAGCCCCGGTACCCACGCCGGGGCCGTCTACCCGCTCACCGGACCGCGGGCGCTCACGTTCGACGAGGTCGCAGCCACCATCTCGGAGGTCGGCGGGCGGCACGTCGCCCACCTGGACATCGACCAGGAGGCCTGGATCGCGGCGGCCGTCGCCGCCGGTGTTCCCGCCGACTACGCGGTGATGCTTCGATGGCTCACCGGTGCGATCGTCGACGGCGGCGGCGCCGCCCCGACGCCGGATGTCGAACGGATCCTGGGTAGACCCGCAACGGACTTCGAATCCTTCGCGCGCCGCCACGCCGGTGCGTGGGCCTGGGTCGAGGAGCTGCGATGACCAAGTACACCGATGACGAATCCAACTTCGGGGCACACGGGGCGTTCTTCGCGATCATCCGCGAGGGGCTCGACGGCGTCGTCGACGGCGAAGACTACTTCGACCTGCTCGCCGAGGACGTGGTCTTCGAATTCGTCATCTCGGTGCCCGGGTACCCGCGCCGCGTCGAGGGGCGACAGAACGTGATCGACCTGTATCACGGTTACGACGACTTCATGAGGGTCCGTGCGGCCGACGGGCTCCGGGTGTACCGGGCCGCGGAGCAGGGAGTGGTCGTCCTCGAGTACCGGGTGCACGGGGAATCGGTGCATACCGGCAGGCCGTACGACAACTGCTTCGTCTCCATCGTCACGGTCGACGGCGGCAAGGTCTCCCACTGGAGGGACTATCTGGACCCGGTCGCCGTCTTCGATGCGACCGGGTGGCCGGCGCAGCGCGACGTGTAGGCACTCTGGGGCACCGCTCGTTCGTGAATCGCTTCCGTTCGCGCATCGTGCGCTCCGGCCCGAGTAGGTATTCGCACGTCAGCGACTGACGATGGTCTGATTCCGGCCGCCGAGCTCGGCTGTGTAGAGGGCCTTGTCTGCCGCATCGATCAGCGTGGTCAACTGCGTGCGCGCGTCGCCGGCAGCGATTCCGAAGCTCGCGGTCGCCGTGGCGGTCCCGGTGCCGACATCGATGCTGTGTGAGGCCGTCCGCGTCCGCACACCCTCGGCCCATTCGACGGCAGCATCGAGATCGGAGCGCGGCAGGAGGACCGCGAACTCCTCCCCACCGATGCGGCCGACTATCCGACCATTCTTCGGAGACTCGGACAGTGTCCGCGTGAACGCGATCAGGACTCGGTCACCGCCTGCGTGGCCCAGAGCGTCGTTGACCCGTTTGAAGAAGTCCAGATCGGCCACGATCATGGCGCACCGCTCGGTGGTCCGCAGCAATACCTCTGCGCGGCGATTGAACCTCGCCGGTTGAGCACGCCGGTCAATTCGCCGCAATCCCGCTCGGATCGTAGATCCCCGGATCATGTCGATCACCACGACGGCAAGCGTCGTGACCATGAAAACGGGTAGCACGACGGTGCTCGAGACGACCAACGTCAGTCCGAGATCCGACGCCAGGTAGCTGTGCAACGTCGCCGCCGACGTGATCTCCCGCGGCATCGTCGAGAACAGTGCCACCACCACGGTGACGCAGAGGGCCGCCGCCAGCAGGTCCGTCACCGCCAGTGCAGCGCGGTCGGTGCCCCTCGGCACGCCCCGTCAGCGGGTAGACGTCGGAGAGGCACCACACGACCACGGTCATGACGACGACGTATCCGACGACAGACCAGCACGGTAATCGGTCGCCGACTCGTCGGAGCAGACCGTCGACGAGTAGGACCACACGACAGGAAGGAAGATCCCCTGGATCGACGAGGCGAGCGACCAAGTCTGTGTTGTCACGGCCCTCCTGTCTGATCCGCCCGGGTTCCGTGCCGCAGTGCCGGCGCGTCCCGCGGACACCGCAGAACTCGACCGGGGATCCTGTGGAGCCCCCTGTCGGGATTGAACCGACGACCTTCGCTTTACAAGGCGAGTGGAGCATACCAGAATATGCAGGTAGAGGCGGTTTTACGCGTCGATTCCGCCCTAGAGTGACACATAGTGACACGTAAACTTCTCCATCGGGTTCTAGAGTCAGTGCCGTGGCCAAGATCCCCGACTACGTCACCGTCCGCGAGACCGCCGCAGGTCGCCGCTACGAGGTGCGGATCGAGGTGGGTGGCGCCGATGGGAAACGCCGGCAGCAGCGACGCCGGTTCCGCACACTGCAAGCGGCCAAGGACGCGTACGCGGAGGGGCGCGGTGACCGGTCCCGCGGCACCCAGGTCTCGCCCACGGAACTCACGCTGCGACAGGCGATCGACAGCTACCTCGACGCGCTCCATGTTCGGCCCACGACGTTGACCGGATACGTGTGCTCGCTGCGGCCCGCGGTGGCAGTGCTCGGTGACCGGCCCGTGCAGTCCCTGAGGCGCGAGGACTTCGAGAAGCTCGTGCGCGATCTGCAGGCCGGGGGAGTGCCCTCGACCGAGTGGCGGAAGCCGCTCAAGTTGCGGGCGTCGGTGCAGGCCGAGTCCGGCGCGTGGAAGGCTACGACGATCCGGCCGATGCTGGCGCGGCTGCGGAAGGTGTTCGAGCGCCTGCTGCAGGACGGCACCGTCCCCCGGAACGTGGTGGCGTTGGTGACGCCGCCGCCGGCCGAGAAGTTCGAGCACCAGACGCTCACTGTCGAGCAGGTTCAGACGCTGTTCCGATCCCTCGAAACCGACCGGCTGGAACACCTGCATCACCTGGCGCTGCAGCTCGGTCTCCGCCGCGGTGAACTCGCCGGACTCCGTTGGGAGAACGTGCACCTGGAGGGCGCTGCGCCGCACGTCCACATCGACGCGACGCGCCTGCACACCGAGGCCGGTGCGCAAGAGGGCCCGCCGAAGACGGAGGAGTCGATCCGGGACGTGCCGATCCCGTCGACGTTGCTGCCCGTGCTGAAACGCGCCCGGAAGCGCAGTCGGGAGGAGCAGCTGGCTGCGGGAACAGAGTGGGTGGGCGTCGGTCACGTGATCCACAACGAGTTCGGGGCCGCGTACTATCCGACGTCGCTGCGGGAGTTCTGGGCGCGAGCCCTCCGGGACGCGAAGCTCCCCCATGTTCGGCTCCACGACGCGCGCCACACGTGCGGCACGCTGATGCACCTGAACGGGGTGCCCACCGCGGTGATCGCCAAGCTCCTGGGGCACACCGATCCGGCGTTCACACAGCGCACGTACGCGCACAGCCAGGACGACGCCGTCACCGCGGCGATGGCCACGTACGCGAAGGTGCTGGGAGCGAAGCCGAAACCCGCCCGGAAGTCGCGGCGGAAGGTGTGACGTTGCTACCCTGCTTGCGGCATCACCAGCGCCTCCCTAGCTCAGTGGTAGAGCAACGCTCTTGTAAAGCGTAGGTCGTCGGTTCAATCCCGACGGGGGGCTCCATCCACGGCTCCGGGCCTGCGTCAGTCCCGGAACCGTTATCGTTCGGCGTGTCGCGCCGGTCTACTGGCGTCGACCGATAACGCCTAGGACGATTTCCGTGTGAGTGAACCCGACCTGGCCGAGGCCCTGGCGCAGCTGGTGCGCGCCGCGGCCCAGGCCGCTCCCGCTGCAGCACCGGCACCGCGCCGGCTGCTGACGGTGGAGCAGGCCGCGGACCAGCTCGCGGTGTCAAGGTCTCACGTGTACGCGATGCTCAAGGACGGCCGGCTCCGCGGCGTCAAGCTCGGCCGTGCGCGGCGTATCGCCCAGGCCGAGATCGACGAGCTCATCGAGCGCGGCGGAGCGACAGGGTGGGACGGCCGACTCAAGGCCGCGGGCTGACCGGCGCCGATACGATGCCGTGGTGAGCACATCGAAGGGCTCGTCCGGGCGGCGGATGCTCACCAATGCCGCTGCGGGCGGCGGTGCGGCGATCGTGTCCATCCCCGTCGTGGCACCGCGAGTGGAGAATCCGGTGGTATGGCTCGGTCTCGTGGCTGCCGTCGTCCTGCTCGGCCTCGCAAACACGATCGCAGCGCGGGATGACCGCACGGTGTGGCGATTCCTGCGCACACAGTCTGGCAACCTGACGAGTGGGATCTGCGTCGGTCTGATCGTGGGCGCCTTCGACCGCCACGACCACGACCTCTTGCTCGTGGAGGCGATGGCCGCCTACTGCGGCCTTATCGCGGTGACGGTCGCCTTCGCATTCGTGATCGCGCGGCGCCGACGCGGCGAGCTGCGGCCGTAGCCGTTCTCACTGCCCCGCACCTCTCTATGCCCTGGACCTACGTCGCTTACCTGCGTCTTCGTTCGGCCGGCACCAGCGCCGAGTGCAGGTGGCGGCGGGTTAACTCGTCGCGCCCCGCCGCGCGTGGTGGGAGACTGGCCACGTAGGAGGTGGTCACGATGTCCGCACTCACTGACGGCACGCTCGGCTTGACGTTCATCAAGATGACGGCGGAGGAGGCGACGGAGAGTCGGCTCCACGTGTCGCAGCTGCTCGGGCGGCGACTGCCGGTGTCGATCTACGAGCGCGGCCTGTACGAGGCGGAGGGCAAGGTCCCGCCGGAGGAATGAGTCACCGCAGCCGGGGGTGTACTGAAACCCCGCGAAGGCCTAAGCGGCGCTTAGGGGTATGGCCCTGTCGCAGTACACATCCGCAGGTCAGCGCCATGACGGAATCGCCTCTTACCCGGACACCGCCACCCGGTTCCCATCCGGATCGATCGCAAGCCCCGACCGCTTCACCGTGAACCCCGCCCCACGCAGCCTCTCGATCGCGGCGGCCGGGTCGGGCACGGTCAGGCCGATCCGCACCCGGCTCGGCGGCATGCCTGCGGGGGCGGGGTACAGCTCGATCACGATGCCGCCGTCAAGCGTGGCGGAGTAGTGCACGGCGCCATCGCCATGCTGCTCCTCGGTCAGGGACAGGCCGAGGGTGGCGTAGAAGCGGCGGGACTCGGCGAGGTTGCGGACGTAGAGGACGAGCAGGGAGAGGGCGGTCACAGGTACGCCCCCGCACCGCTGGGCAACTCGGCCTGGTATCGCCCGCCCTTGACCTCGTTGAGCAGCGAGTCCGTCGTCACCTGGCCGCCGTCACCGGCCGTGAGCACAGCGCGCCGCACGATCTCGCGGAGATCGCTGCCGGTGGTCTCGGCGGGGAGGACCGCGGCGACGGCGTCGCAGTTCACGTGCGCGCCGCCGGGCAGGCCTGCGACCAACGCCATGAGGATCCGCGCGGCCGCATCGCGGTCGGGGTAGCCGACCTCGACGATCGAGTCGAACCTGCCGGTGCGCACCGCGGCCTTGTCCAATGTCGCTGCGTCGTTGGTGCTTGCGAGGGTGAGGATGCGTGCGTCGCTGGCGATGTCCATGGCCTGCAGCAGTACCGAGAGGCCGCCGCCCGCGCCGCGGGCGCGGTCCCGGCACCAGAGGTCCACGTCCTCCAGGACGAGCAGCACCGGCCCGCCGAGCTTCTGTGCCTGCTCGACCACGGCGGTGAGCAGCTCGGCGCCGGCCTGTGCCTCGACGTAGATCACGGTGAACTCGCCGAGCACCTCGCCGGCGATGACGGCGGACACGGCGCTCTTGCCGGTGCCGGGAGGTCCGACCAGCAGCACGCCGCGGCGGGACCCGAGTCCGTGCGCGTTGAGCAGCTGGTGGCGGTCGCGTACCGCGGTGACGCCCAGGTCGACTTCGGCCCAGACCTCGGCGGGGACGATCACGGCGTCCCGGGTGACGGCAGGCAGATCGATCACAGTGAGCGCCACTCCGCCGCGGACGTAGGTGGCGCGCACCGCCTTCCCGCGGTACGGGTTGAGCTGCTCCGCCCGGGTGAACAGACGGTCCAGCAGGTCGCGGGCCGAGTGCCGATGTTCGGGCGTGGTGTACGCCGTGACCTCGGCGTCGGAGAGCGTGCTGTCCCGCGCCTCGATGCCGAGCACCACGCCCGCCCCGG